>SKHG01000049.1 GCA_007117035.1 Candidatus Campbelliibacteriota bacterium | reverse complement strand
GCAGGCCGCCGCCCAGGCTCGCGAAGTGTGGATCGCGGCCTTCGCGGACATCCTCGACGAGATCGAGCCGAACCTGCAGACCCAAAGCGAAACCATCGCCGCGGTTCTCCTGCAACTGTTCGAGCAGAACCGCGTTCTCGATGGCCTGGAGGTCCTCGCTGGCGAGTTGGGTGGCAGCATCCCGCGCGGCATCATCGACGGCATACTTGGGGCGGAGCTGCCGGGCGGCACCGACGAGAAGCTCTTCGAGCGCCTCGACGTTACCGACAGCGTGCTGGACAAGATCATCGACTTCTGGGAGCGCGCGCCTCGCTTCATCGACTACCGGGAGAAGCTCGGAATCTCGTCCAGCGACAAGGACGCGGTCGAGGGAGAGGTCGCAGAAGCCGTCGACGAGATCGGCGACACCGCCACCGCCGCCGCGACGGAAGCCGGCGACACCGCCGGCTCCGGCCTCATGAACGCGTTCGCGGCCGGCATCCGCAGCGGCCAGGGCGCCGTTCTCGCCGCGGTCCAGGACGTTCTGCAGCAGGTGCGTGAGTACCTGCCCAGCTCGGACGCGAAGGTCGGCCCCCTCAGCGACCTGACCGTCAGCGGCGGCGCGCTCGTGCGGACGTTCGTGAAGGGCGCCGAGCGGCAGGAAGCGTACCTCGCGCGGCACATCGACGCCCTCTTCGGCAGCGCCAGCCCGCGCATCGCGCCGCTCACCAGCGGCCAACTTGGCGCCCTCGGTGGCGCGGCTGGCGGTGCGCCGGTGTACATCAACCTGCCGGTCGAGGGCGGGCACGCGCCGGCGCCCGTGGCGATCAGCGCCCGATCACTGGCGCGCGAAGCGATGCGTGAAGCCCGTGTGCTGCAACGCATGCAAGGAGGCCCATGATGGGGCAGGTCACGGTTGGGAGCGTGACGTTCCCGTACGACCCCCCCGTACCCGTCGCTATGCCGCGCCTCTGGAAGAGCCGGCTTGTCGCTCGCTGGGCTGGCTTCAACCGCGTCAGCGAAGGCCGCGACCACGGCCGGCCGCTGTCGCTGATCAGCAGCGCCCACCAGGGCTTCCTCACGCCGGCCCAGGTCGACACCCTCATCGCGTTGTACGAGAGCGGCAACAGTTTCGCGATCAGCGGCTTGCCTGGCGTGATCGCCGGCGGCACCGCGATCTTCGACCCCGACACACCCCCGCGCTTCATACCGGCTACGCCTGATGCGAGCCTGTACGCGTGCGAGATGCACTTCCTGGTGGCGTAGGAGGCAACCATGGCAGCCAACCTGGTCTGGTACGAAGCCGATGGCGTAACCCCCCTCGGGGCGATCCAGTGGGGCATCATCCCGCCCGGCGAAAGCTATCACGGTCTGCACGCCGAGTACATGGAGATGGTCCTGAAGAACACTGGCGACGTGACGACCAGCGTGACGCTGGAGATCCGTCCTTCGGGTGCCACGAACGCGCATGAGCACGCCCGCATCGCGATCGGTGAGGTCGCCCCCGGCACCTTCTACGATGAGGGCAGCCCCATCGACGTTGGCGACCTTCCCGCGGCGGGCACCGTGCGCGTATGGGTCGACATGATCGTGCCCGCACTTGCGCCCATGGCGGACACGGCCAGCATCGCCATCGCCGCCGTTGGGTCATGAGTCATGAACGCTGAAGCTTGGGTCGTCCTCACCGGCTCGATCGAGGGCGATCGCGTCACCGCGTTCGCGCCCCTCGTCGGCGGCATCGGGGACCCGACGATCGAAAGCACGGCCCACGTCGAGGGCGGCATCGGGATCACGACCACCGACAGCGCGGGGGGTGTCATCCGGTGGTCGCATGTCCTCACCGACGGGCTCACGCCGCTGGCGTTCGCTCGCAGCGAAGCGTTCCGGCAGGGCATCGCGCAGTCCTTGACCGTGCTCGGGGCAACGCCTCCCACGTCGCCATTGGCGCGGGTCGTCGCTGGGCAGGGTGACACCACGACGAACGTCGCGGTGTACGAAGGCTTCGATGGCGACATCCTGGCCTCGGGTGAGGATGACGGCGTCGCGACCTCCACTTCGGATGCTGATGGCGCCGTGCCGGAGCTGGACGAGGTGCTCGACGAACTGGTCGCCACGCCGCCCATGTGGACGTACCACCCGATTCACGTCGAGGACATTCCTGGCTGGATGGGCTGGCAAACGGGCGAGGGAGGCGACGAGCTGAGCAACCACTGCCTTGAAGCCACCTTCTACAGTGAGCAGCTCCCAACGCGGGAGGACGTCGCGGTGGCGGTGTGCCAAGCGGTTGGACTCGGCCTCGTTCTTCACAACGGCTCAAGCACGCCGCCGGGCGGCCAACGCGTCTACTACGGCTTCTCGACCGACGGCCGCACCGCTCGCAGTGTCCTGAATGAACTGTTCCTCGACAGCCAGTGCCGCTGGTGGGTCCGGGATGGGATCTTGCACATCGACGGCCGCGTGTACACGGGCACGACGCTGACCGGCGCGTTGGCCGCGAACAATCTTGACGACCTGAATAGCTCCGTGATCAGCTGGCAGGACACGCCACCAGCGAACCCGGACGCCGATCCCGAGCCCGTGCTGGAAGACTACCTTCAGGAGTGCGGCCCCACCGACCCGGGCACGCACATGGAGGAAGCCGTCGATGGGTCCTGGACGTACACCACCAGCGGCGGCATCGGCGACGACTACTTCGAGATTGAGCGCACAATCGTGAAGGCCGGCGGCGAAGTCGTATCGACGGCCGAGATCGAACGAGGCTGGCGCGTCGTGCAGAAGGACGTCGATGGCAACGTCATACTCCGCATCTTCGGTACCGTCAGCACGACTACGAAGACGTACGACTACGACCCGATGTGCCCGCAAGCGCTTCGCGGGACGGACGAAGAGGTGTGGCGCTACCCAGGCATGGATGACGTCCAAGGCGCCCCAGTGGAGGAGGGTGGGGGCGAGGGCGAGGGCGACGCGACTCCGGTCTGGCGGCGAACTGACGAGCAGGCGTGGTACAACGCCATGCCGAAGCCCTACCTGGAGCAACGCAAGACGATGCGGCAAGCCTGGAGCGGTGAGGGCTGGCTGGCGCGAAGACAGGAAGTCACGCGCCGCCATACTGCGTGGGCCTTCATCAAGACGCCGCACCCGATCTTCGACGACCAGTTCAGCTACCAGGTGATCGGACTCTACAAGAGCGAAAGCCGCGATGAGCACTTCACCCCCGTCGGCGGTGGCATGTGGCACATCCACACGAGCGATCGGCTGACCGAGATGAAGACCGTCATCAGCAACCCGGATCCCGACCGGCCGGACGACACCGAAGTGACTGACGTGACGACGACCGGCGCGGTGCACAACTACACCGTCATCACCGATCAGGCGCCGCCCAGCGTCAGCTGCGGAGGCGAGTGCCCCGACATCAACGACTGCGCAACCCTCGGCGAAGACCGTTTCGAGTTCGATCACGCGACCTGGGCCGCGCGGCAGTTGAACATGCGCCAGCGGCGTGAGTACCGATTCCAGTTCCGGCACTGGCGTGACAGCTGGAAAATCGGCGATTCCCTCTCCGGCGGCGTCGTCGCCTCCCTGCAACACGCCTGGCGTGACGGTGCGCCAGCCGTGACGGAGATGCAGCTCTGGATGTACCACTGATGAAACGCGCCGTCGTCACTGCTGTTCGCCCAACGCACGTGACGGTGCGCCTCCTCGACGGCTCCGGCACCGTCCTCCGCGCGCACAACTCCCTGCACCAGCGTCCACCGCCCGGGCACGTGGTGGTTCTGACCGAGGTGCGTCGCGAGTGGTACATCGTCGGGCGGCCACGATGACATGGGAGAAGGAGTTCCTCGACTGGTTCGTGGCGCAGCTCGAAGCCGCCGTCCGTAAGCTGCCGCCGCCCTTCCGGCGCGAGATCGTGCAGGCGGTGCGCCCGCAGGGCGTGCTGACGGACAAGGCCGGGCGCCCCAACCAGGCGCAGCGGGTGCCGCGACCTGGCGAGCTGCACATCGGCAGCACAGGCCACCCACACCCCCTCCTCGGCGACCAGCAGAAGACGTATCCGCCCATCACCCGGCGGCGCGATGACGCCCTGGTGGCGCCGCTGCCGGCACCGTGGATGCCGCTGCCGCCGGTCATGTGGCTCTGTGCAGTGACGCGCTGGACGTACAAGGGCGTGAGCCGCTGGGTGCCAGCCTGGCCAGTCATCGTCGACGACTTGGGCTGGGCTCACGCCCCCGTTCATGTGCCTGAAGCGAACGCTCCAGCGGAGCTGGCGCGGGTCCCCAACTACGAGAAGCTGATGCCGCTCTCCTACCTCGGCTACCGGCATGAGATGTTCGAGAGCACGCGACCGCGCATGGCCGAGTACCTCCCGACACGCCCCTTCCGGTCGCTACGGCATCCGCACATGGCTGGGATCCGAGACGGGCGGCGCTTCATGCGCACGATCGAGCTGCCGTACTGGTGGGTGCCCGAGACGCGCGACGAGCAGGTGCACCTGATTACCTCCGGCGCTCACGAGGGGCGCCTCTTCTGGTACCCGCGCAATCCCGACCTGCTGGACAGCACGCAGTACGCCGTGCCAGTCCGCCCGTGGCTGAACGATCCCGAGGGCACGCTCACCGGGGGCACCGCGTTCAACACGCAGGTCGAGAACCTGAACGTGCCCAATACCGGCCTACCGCTACCGGTCCAAAACGGCTTCCCCCGCGACGCCTGGGACGTGCCTCCAAACTACGGCTTCATGGTCTACATGCTGGATCGGCCCCACATCCATGAGGACGTGCGCGACGCGTACCACGACCCCGTCACCCGCTTTGGCCTCAGCATGGCCAGCCAGTCGTATCGCGTGCTCGAAGTGTACGAGGACAATGGCGAGGTGGTTGATACCGGGCAGCGGGTCGTTGGTCGTCAGATCACCGGCTCGGCCGACCGCATCCAGCGCACCATCGCGGACTACTCCGGCGCCAACCGGAAACGCATCTCGTACGTAGTGGAGTCGGATATCGGCGGGTGGTGGCGCACCGCGACCCGCTGGGAGCACGTCGTGTACGACCCCGAGAACGAGTACGCCCTCGGCGCCACCACGGTCGCCACCGACGTGACGTTCGCGATGGCGTTCCTACTCGCCGATGACGGCTACCCCATGCAGGGCCGCCTCGACGTGCCGTACGACGAAACCGTGCACCGCCCCTTCCTGCAGGGCATGCGCCTCTACGAAGGCCCGTACGGTTCACTCCCCGCGCCAGGCTCGCTCGACAGCGGCTACTTCTGTGGGCTCTTCGTCCGCGACGACATGAGCGCCGTGGAGGTCATCCGCGGGCGAGAGCACCTGTGCTGTGTCTACGTCAATGACGACGACCACGTAACGATCTCACGCGCATCATGGGAGGGGCTCCAATGGACGACGATCTGGCAAGGCGCGCTGACCGAGATGCTGCCCGAAGCCTTCCACTTCTACCTAAACCAGGCACTGCCGCACATCCATCACTACCGCTGGACGCTCTCCGAGTGGCCGACCCAGGTCGGTCAACTGTGGCTGCGCGGGGTGCCGTACTGGTGCTGGGAGGCGGACTGGTATCACGACCGCGATTACCTGGCGTGGCAGAGTCCGCCGCCGACATCGCAGCCGAAGGGGGCCCGCTGCCCGCTGATCGTGCTGCCCGCCGGCCGGGAGTTGCGTCTCACCGGCGCCGGACTCCCCCAGAATAGCGTTGGGGACGAGTTCCCGATTGAGTGGTATTGATGCCCTTCTACGGCTGGATCTACGGGCAGGAGGGCCACGCCGCCTACGGGGCGGGGGATAGCCCGTACTCGCGCCCCGTGGCGATCCACCGGCTGGAGGGGGGGCTCTGGCAGCCATACGAGCGCGAGGAAGCGGCCCTGGCGGCCCTGAACGCCAAGCGGCTACCGTGGGAGCTGCATGATAGCGAGCTGTATCGCAGCGACCTGCTCTCCGGCGGCTTCACGTTCCCCGCCGGCTCCTACCGGGCGACGATGGCCAACAACATCCGCCCCGCGCAAGGCATGCCCGAGGGCATGGACTACCCGTGGGTGTACACCGGATGGATCTACGCCCTGGAGCGCCGTTCGCACCTGCATGGCGTCCTGAACGAGGCGCCGTTTCAGTGGTACCCGTACTCGGTCTACCAGCACTCCTACACTGTGCCGCGCAGCTACCGTGTGAACCTCTGGATGGGCCAGGCCAACAACCCCGACCACTGGGAGCCCCACTACGACGAGCACGGCACCAGCCTCACGTTCCACCTGCTAGGCGGGATGCGGATCGCCGCGATCATCGCGCGCATCGTGTGGGTTTGGCGCCCTTCCAGTATCCCCGATCACCAGGCGTGGCTGATCGCGAACGCGAACGTCAACGGGTTTACGTTTCGCCCGACACCCGACCGTGACTACATCATGTTCGGCTCGTCAGGCCCGCACTAGGGAGGCGCGATGGCTGCACTCAGCGACTACCTCGAAGAACGCCTGCTCTCGCTGGTGTTCAAGAATAACGACCTGGCCTTCACGTCGCCCGGCGACCAGCTCTGGCTGGCAGCGTTCACCAGCGGCGTCGGCGTCGAGGCTGGCGACCTGCTCGGCGAAGTCAGTGGCGGCGCGTACGCTCGCCAACAGGTCCCCGCTGCAGACTGGACGCATATGGGTAGTGGTGTCACGAACGCGGTCGATATCGACTTCCCCGTCGCCACCGACGGCTGGGGCACGATCGTGCACGCCGCGATCATGGATAGCGCCACGTTGGGGGCTGGGAACGTTCTGCTGCATGGGGCGCTGACCATCAGCCGCAGCGTCGGCGTCGGCGACCAACTACGCTTCCTGGTTGGGGAGGTCGAGGTCGGGCTTGACTAAGTCGTGGGACAACGCCGGCCCCTTCGTCTACGTTGGGGAGGGCCTCACGGCGGGCCGTACTGGTCGGCGGTACTGGCGGGACACGGGCGCCCAGCAGGCGCTGTTCTCCAGCGGCTCCGCCCTCCGCGGCATCCTCACGCGCACGGACGGCACCCTCCAGTACGCCTACTCCAACAGCATCTACTACACGCATGGCCAGCCGCCGAGCGACATGATCTCCTACCACTGGCTCCCAACCGCGACCATCCGCATGTGCGGCAACCCCGCAACGAACGAGGTCTTCATCCAGCACTACCCCTCGGCGGACCCCGCCGACCGCTTCGTCCGAAAGCTCAACGCGTCCCGCACCACTGCCTGGACGCGGTACGAGCCCGACCTCGTTCTTGGCGAAGTGTTCATGCTTCAGAACGGGTACTGGTGCACCCGCCTCGGAAGCTCATCGGCTGAAGTCAACGCATGGAAGGTGTGGAACAACGCGGGCACCCACCAGTACACCATCGACGTCGCTGGCCGCACCATGATGCACGACAGCCCCGACGCCTACCAGTACGTGATGGACCTCGTGAACGAGAAGCCCGGCCTGCGCCGCTTCGACCCCGACACCGGCGTCGTGGATGGATCATGGGAGTTCGCTCCCGACCCCGTCTCGGGCGGCACCGTTGGCCAGATCTGGATGATGCACTCCGGAAGGATGATCCAGCAACACCGCCCCCTCGGGGGTGACACGCAGATCTTCCTCCGCGTCTTCGCGCCTAACGGCGAGCTGGAGTGGGACGCGGCGGACACGAACACCATCCTGTCCTTCGACACCTTCATCTACTGCGACGAGGACGACGACGGGAACATCTACCTCCGCAACGGCCAGATCAACATCGGCGGCAACCCCCGCTGGAGGAAGATCGACGGGGAGACCGGCGCGAGCATCTACATCAGGAGCGAGACGGACCTCATCGAGTTCGTGCGGGTGGACAAGGGCGTCGGCGCCTCCGCCGTTCTGGAGACCCCCCGGGGCGGCCTGAGGCAGTCAAAGGATTTCGCCATCGTGAGTGGGTTTGCCAGCCCGCTATCACCAGGCGTCACCCTCAGCGACGTTGCACTGCAGAGGTGGAGTAGCCAGTGGACGAGCGCGACGCTAGAGGAGACCGTGCCCCTCACCTGGGATTCCGTTCGCGAGCGCTGGGTCGACCTGGAGTGGCCGATCACGCACCTCACGGATGGCACCACCATCCATGTTGACCTTGGCGCCACCCTGAGCGCTGGTTACATGTACGCCGGGGAACGAGAGAACTTCGTGCGCGCTGCCACCTTGTACTACCGAGTTCCCGGGACCGTCTCCTACCACCTGCTACCTGGCTGGGTCTGGAACGCGGCCAACCTCGCCATCTACCAAGGGGACCCGGACGTTGAGGGCGACTACATCGAGTGGGACTACCTGCTTGCGTCCGGCGGCGTCGGTTTCCAGGTGGACAAGCGCGCGCAGGGGTACACCTTCAACGATAGCGTCGACCTTCAGCTCGACCCGACTCCCGGCATCCAGGTCATCCGCGCACGCTTGAAGCAGGTCGGCGATACCTCCGCTGGCGCCGTCATCTGCACCCCTCGGCTCTGGTACGGCTCCTTCGCTCAGGGCCAGGCGAACGACCCCGGCAAGGTCATCGCGGAGCTGCCCTCCTTCCCCATCGGCCCCACCGGCCAGGTGTATGACATCCCGTTCAGCGTCAGCGACCTCCTCAACGGCCCCGGCCTCTTCGGATTCTACGAGGGCGCGTTCGGCCTCGCGCTCGTGCTGGAGTTCGACCTGCCGATGGTGGTGGGCGGCGCGAACGAGGAGCACCGCACGGTCGGTAACCGAAACACGCTGCCCTGGTTCGGGGAGGGCTTCACCACCACCAGCGGCCACACGCGCGACCCGACCCTCGCGCCCTACACCTGGTCGACCGCCCCGACTGGGACGAACACCTCCTGGAACGTCATGCAGGGCGGCGCTGGCGGGTTTGAGCCGTACTACCCGTACCTCGACGCAACCGGGCACTTCGTTCAGTACCGCGTGCGGAAGAACGCCGCCAACGGCCCCACCGTCACCTCCGCCCGCCTCCACTGCCGCGGGACGGACGACGACGGCAACCAGCAGATCTCCAACGGAAGTTCTGTGCAGCTGCTGGGGTCGAACTTCAGCGTCACCGCCGACGGTGACGGGGAGCTTCTCACCATCCCCTTCACCCTCGCGCAGATCGAGGCTGCCGCCTGGTGGCCGAGAGCG
>SKHG01000045.1 GCA_007117035.1 Candidatus Campbelliibacteriota bacterium | reverse complement strand
TGTTGCTCCAAGTATTCGCAACATAGCTCCGCCTTTCGAGTCCCGACGTGAGCAAAGAAATTTGCTCACTTCGGTTATACAAAAACTAGAGTTTACTTTTTTGCAGGCCCGCCGGGACTCGAACCCGGAACCTTCGGTTTTGGAGACCGACGCGCTAGCCAGTTGCGCCACGAGCCTATACAAACACATGGATAGAATAATAACAAAAACAGCGACTTTATACAAAGTTCGCTGTTTTTAAAACAACAAGATTTAATTACTTCTTCATCTCCTTGTGAGGCTTTCTTACTTTGCACCACTTGCAAAACTTCGTAAGTTCAATTTTACGTTCTACTAGTTTTTTATTTTTACCTGTCCAGTAATTAATTCTTTTACATTCCTGACAGGCAAGTTTTATTAATCTATCTTGAGACATAATTTTCTAAATAAAATATAATAATCTATCTTTAAAATTCTTATACAAGGCTACATACTAACGGAAAATATCAAAAAAAGCAAACTCACGACTTATATATCCTTTTAATCAAAGGGTTTATTCTGGTTACGGTTTCGTACCAAGAAGTATCGTCCAAGCCTGCCATTTCGTAAGCTGTTATTTCCCCATCTTTTTGTCGACCAAGTAGAACCACCTCATCACCCACAGAAACATCAGAAATATCTGTCACATCGAATGTGATCATGTCCATAGAGACACGCCCAAGAACTTTAGCTCTTTGACCATTTACTAAAACAGAACCGATCCCAGAGAGCTTTCTAGAGAAGCCGTGCCAGTAGCCAATTGGGCAGACAGCTACTTTAGTATCACGATGAAGAGTTTCTGTAAAACCATAACCAACCTTTGTACCTTGTGGAACAGACTTCACTTCACTTAATATCGCCTTCCATGACATGACAGGCTCTAGATTTATTCGGTTTTGAAGATAGGCCTTTGCTTCGAGTGATGGCCACAGACCATATAGTGAAATTCCAATTCTTACCATATCAAAATGAGCTTCGGGATAAAGCAAAGCTCCAGAACTAGCTGATGCATGTGAGATGAATGTAAACCCATTTGACTGAAACACATCTCTCCATTTATTAAAAAGTTCAATTTGTTTTTTGGTGCTATCAGGAAAAGACGGATTCTTAGCGTCGGCAAAATGAGTAAACAAACCCTCAAAATCAATCTTTTCTTTTACACTCTCTAATTTTGCTAAAAGTGATTTCTGGTCATCATCTAAGAAACCCTGACGAGTCATTCCAGTATCAATCTTTATATGAACTTTAGGTTTTTTTTCAAAACTTTGAGACAAAACTGAATCTAATGCTTCAAAGTTTGAGACTGATATACATAACCCTTTCTCAACTGCCTCGGAGATTCTTTCAGGCATAGTATGTCCTAAAACCAATATCGGTTTATCAATACCCTCCCTCCTTAAACGCAAACCCTCGACAACAGAGTCTACTGCCAGCCAATCAACCCCAAGTCTTACTAATTCCTTCGAGAACTGCATTAAATCAAAACCATAGGCGTTTGATTTAACCACTGCACAAATTTTAGTTTCTGGAGGTGTGAGTTTACAAAAAATTGAGTAGTTGTGCTCTATAGCCTTTCTATCTATCTCTATCCAGGTTCTGAGACCAGTTTTTTCCTTATCCATAAAATACTTTTATAAATATAAAATACCACTCAAAGTAAACTAAATCAAACGGCCCAAAACAATAATCTCTCATATTTTATTGTGCGCCGGGCAGGATTCGAACCTGCGTAGACCATAGGTCGCGAGATTTACAGTCTCGTGCGATTGACCGCTCCGCCACCGACGCATTTTCCGCCGAAGCGGAAACATATCTGATTCTAACCTACAGACACTTTATTATCAACTACTTTTTTTCTCATCAGACTCCCTCTTCTACCTTTTTTAACATCAAATATAAACTCCTCTCCTTTAACATCAACAGAGACAGAACCGCCCTGCATAATTTCTCTCGAAACTATAAGTGAAGCGATCGGAGTCATTATTTTACTCTGTATAAGTCTTTTTATAGGCCTAGCACCGTACTGTGGATTGTATCCTTTGTCAGACAAGTAAGATATAACCTTGGGAGACATTGATAATTTAATATCTCTCTGTAGTAATCTCTCTCGAACTATATCAACCTGAATCTTTACAATATCTCTAACTGCCTTACGGCTCAAAATATCGAATAAAACAATATCGTCTACTCGGTTCAAAAACTCAGGTTTAAAACTATCACGCAAACTCTCCAAGACCTTCTCTTTTACATTTTCGTATCCCGAACTAATGTTTTCACTGAAACCAATACTTTGCATTTTATCAATATGTTGAGCTCCAACATTTGATGTCATGATAATTATAGAATTTGTAAAGTTAACGGTTCGCCCTTTTGCGTCGGTCAATCTTCCGTTATCAAGAACCTGAAGCAATATGTTAAAAACTTCTGGATGAGCCTTTTCTATTTCATCAAAAAGAATAACAGAATATGGTCTGTGTCTAACTATCTCTGTTAGACCTCCACCTTCCTCGTGACCAACATAGCCTGGAGGTGAACCAATCATTTTTGAGATAGAATGCTTTTCCATATACTCTGACATATCAACCCTTATTAAAGCCTTCTCATCATCAAACATAAACTCTGAAAGAGCTTTGGTTAGCTCAGTCTTACCAACTCCTGTTGGACCAAGAAATATAAACGAACCGATTGGTCTGTTTGGATCTGCCACACCAGCTCGAGAGCGTTTGACAGTGTCGGAAATTTTAGTTACAGCCTCTTCCTGACCAACAACCCTCTGTTTTAAATCACTCTCCATTCTGTTTAATTTATCAGCTTCTTCTTCCAACATTCGGCTAACTGGAATACTAGTCCATTGAGAAACAACATCTGCAATATCAGACTCTACTATCTCCTCCTTCAAAATTCGACGAGATTTCTGTAACACAGAAAGTTGTTTTACTTTACTTTTTAGTTCTTTTTTAAGTTCTGGTATTTTGCCGTATTTTATCTCAGCAGCCTTAGATAGATCGAGACTTGCTTCAGCATTTTCAGACTCAATACGTAAATCATCAAGTTCTTTTTTTATACCTTTAATTCGAGAGACAACATCTCTTTCATTTTTCCACTTTAGATCAAGCTCTTGAGTTTCTTCTTTCAAATCTGCTATCTTTTGTTCTATCTCTTTTATCCTTTTTGTAAGAGTAACTTTTTTATATACTTTATTTTCACTCTTGAGAGCTTCACGCTCAATCTCTAGTTTCATTATTTTGTTTCTTGCTTCTTGAAGCTTTGGTGGCATATTCTCGAGTGAAATCTTTAGAAGTGAGGCTGATTCATCTATCAAGTCTACTGCTTTGTCAGGCAAAAAACGATCAGTGATGTATCGACTAGAAAGATTAACTGAAGCGACAATAGCCTCGTCGGTGATTCGAACTCCGTGATATAACTCGTATCTTTCTCGTAATCCACGCATAATAGCTATCGCATCGTCAATCGATGGTTCCAAAACATGAACCGGTTGAAACCTTCTTGTCAAAGCTGGGTCTTTTTCAATATGTCTTTGGTACTCTTTAATAGTAGTCGCACCGATTGCTCGAACTTCCCCACGAGCCAACGGTGGTTTTAACATATTGGACGCATCAACAGAACCCTCTGCGGCACCAGCGCCAACAATTGAATGAATCTCATCAACAAACAAAATAATCTTACCTTTAGATTTTTCAATCTCTTTAATTATATTTTTTAATCTCTCCTCGAACTCACCTCGATACTTAGTTCCTGCAATCAACAATCCTAAGTCTAAAGAAACCACTTCTTTGTCTTTTAGGGATTCGGGAGCATTGCCAGTAGCAATTCTAATAGCCAAACCTTCTACTATTGCAGTTTTACCAACTCCCGACTCACCAATCAAAATAGGATTGTTTTTTGTTCGTCTTGAAAGAATCTGAATTATTCGAGATATCTCACGTTCTCGACCTATTACCGGATCCAGTTTATTTTCAGTCGCTAACTTGGTTAGGTTTCGAGTGTACTTGTTTAAGGATTGATATTTCTTTGGTTTTTTAACTTCGGTTACATTCTCACTACGAAGCTGTTGGATCACCTGGAGTACGGAGTTTCTTTCAATATTAAACCTCTTTAGTATTCCACGCGCTATACTTGATATATCAATTATTGATAAGAAAAGATGCTCCGTTGAAACATACTCATCTTCCAACTCTTCGGCAATCTTTGTTGATTTTTCAATAGTATGTGCCAACTCAGGTGTTAAGTAAATTTGATAAGACGGCGAAAGTGTACCCCCCACTTCTGGATTTTCCATTGAGTCTAGTAAAGTGTCTGTTAGGGATATGCTATCTATTCCTAGGCGATCCAGAATTGAGACAACCATACTTTCGTCCTGCATCAATAACGCAGAAAGAAGATGGATAGGGTTAACGTGATTTTGGCTTCGTTCGATTGCCAACTCATGCGCACGTTTTATTCCGTCTTTTGCTTTTGTTGTAAATTGATTAAAAGGGGGCATATTTTTTTAAGTTTTTCTTAATTAAGTTTTAATGACCGTTTTTTAAGGTAAATAAGTCACTATATTAAAATAATCTGAGATGATAGACTGTTACTCCTCAACACTATCTTGATCCTGATCTTCATCGTCGTCTGCGTTAGATTTTAACACGTTATCGATCAGGACATAAGGGATATATTCATAAGGACGATTAGTTGCTAATCCGATCAAATCACCTTGTAAAGTAACTAGAAAACTTCCAGGTTGACTATCAGGTAGATATGCATCGGTTTCGATGAGTGTAATAATATCTTCATCTTTAGTTATTCGAGTAATACGTCCGACCGAGACAAAAAGTTTATCTAACCCTCCTATATGTACAACAGTCTGACCCAAAAATGGTGTCGATTTGGTTTTTAGGGAAATTTTAGAAAGTTCTGGTATATTTTCTGAAAATTCAAAAAAGGCAATTTCATCAAAGTCTTTTGTGAGTGTAGGGGTTAAAGAGTATCTATCATCACTCTCTAGAAAAAATACCTGGGACTGTTCTTTTTTTAGTCCGTAAGTTACTATTCTGCCATAATCTGAAAGATACAGACCTCTACCTAAAAATTTTTGATCGTCATAAATTAAGACACTCAGGCCAGAAAAATCAGAAACGACTTTTGCTATAGCAGTATCCTTCTCGACCACAGTAACCTCTGTTTTGGTTGGTAGTAGGTTAGAAATCTCATCTGGTGTAGGGCTAACTGTTTCGACAACTCGATTAATGGTGTTTGTTACTGTTGGTCTATTTTCACTTAAAAGAGCAACCACCATAACAGCAGTAGCGATCGAGACGATAAAGGTCACTAACAGGACCAATAGTATCAGTTGTGTCTTGTTTAAACTTTCCATAATACTAAATTAGAATAATATATTTAAATACTATTAAAAAAAACTTTTTTGTGCAATCTAAAAACAATAAACCCTTTACAGTACTGTAGATATTATTTCAATAGCTCTATCAATATCTTCCTCAGAACTAAAACGTCCCGCAGTAAACCTTAAAGACGAAGCAGAACAATCTTTATTACCAATTGATTCAATTACATAAGAAGAACTGTTTTTGCCACGACTCTGACAAGAGCTGGACGCTGAACAAGCTAAACCAGCTCCATCTAGTTTAATAACTGCAAACTCAGAATCAAGTCCCGGAAAACAAAAACTTAGATTATTCGGTAATCTTTTTTCAGAATGTCCGTTTAGCTTAGCGTCAGGTCGAATCTTCTCTATTCCTATACGCAATCTTTCAGATAGATTTTTTACCCTTTCACTATCTAACTGTCTTTCATTCACAATTATTTTGAGTGCCTCGCTCAATCCTAAAATCGCTGATAGGTTTTCGGTCCCTGAACGAAGTCCACCTTCTTGTCCACCACCAAAAATTATTGGATTTAGTTTAGTTGAAGATCTTTTTGCTAACAGACCTATCCCTTTTGTTGCATAAATTTTAGAACCGTCAACAGAGAGTAGGTCGACACCCAAACGCTCAAGACCAGCCGGAAGCCAAGCTACTGCCTGACTAGCATCACAATGGAACAAAATAGAACATTTATTTTCTTTGTTAAATTTAGATATAACTCTTGAAATATCACGAATAGGTTGAACTGTACCAATTTCGTTATTAGCATACATTACCGAAACCAAGACTGTCTCAGGTTTAATCAAACTAGATATATCATTTGAATTAATTAAACCGTCAGAATCAGGAGATACGTAAGAAATTGAAGCTCCTCTCCTTTCAAGATCCTTAAAGCTCTGCAGGACTGCAGGGTGCTCGATTGTAGTTGTTACAAAATGTTTTCCAGCAGGATCTGAAACAACTCCTAAAATTGCTAAGTTTATAGATTCGGTCCCACTAGCAGTAAATACAATATCTTGTGGTTTTGACTCCAAAATAGAAGCAATGTCTGTTCTAGCTTTTTCTATCATCTGTTTAGATTCTCTGGCTTCCACAAATAAGGACGAAGGGTTACCAAGATCTCTATCTAAGGAGTCAGTAACCACTTTTAAAACTCGAGGATCGATCGGTGTTGATCCAGCATAATCCAGATATATTCTTTTTTCTTCTAAAATTTTATTTTTCATTTTTTAAAAAAACATATTAAATAACAAAGTATATTTTGGCAATTTGTTGAATTACGTGTATAATAGTCCACTATAGTGAAGAGTGTTTAGAGACTCTTTGTCTTGGATTATACATAGATATGGAAATAAAAACACTAGAAATTTTGGTATATATCTTTCTGGGAGTTGTGACGCTCCTAATACTATGGGTAATACGGCTTGAAAAACGAATAAATAGGCTAACTACAGGAAAAAACGGGAAAAGTCTTGAGACATCAATTCACAACCTAAAAGAAAAAACTGAGAAAGTCATCTCGGGTGAATCAGAGATCAATCGCAGGATTGAAATCCTTGAAAACAAAATCTCCGAAAGTATTCGTCGAGTAGAAACTGTTCGCTTTAATCCTTTTAAAGGAACAGGTGGGGGTGGAAACCAAAGCTTTGCTACTGTCTTTTTAAACGAAAGTGGTGATGGTGTAGTATTTTCAACTCTCTACTCCCGGGAAAGGGTTAGTATTTACTCTAAACCATTAGAGAACTTTAAATCGAAGTATGAATTATCTGACGAAGAGAAAGAAGTGTTAGATAAAGCTAAAACAGATCTATAAATTATGTCAAAAAAAACCGAAACAACAATCCGTCCACCAGTGGTAACAATTCTAGGTCACATTGATCATGGAAAATCTACACTTTTGGATTACATTCGCAAAAGCAAAATCGAAAGAAACGAAGAGGGTGGAATAACACAACACCTTGCTAGTTATGAAATACCTCACACCACAAAAGATGGTCAAACTCAAAACATCACCTTTTTAGACACACCTGGGCATGAGGCTTTTACCAGTATTAGAAACAGAGGTGTTTTGGTTGCTGATGTCGCCATTTTAGTAGTTTCAGCTGAAGACGGAATTAAACCTCAGACTCTTGAAGCATATAAAGAGATAAAGGAAAGTAACACTCCTTTTATTGTTGCAATTAGTAAGATAGATAAGCCAAACGCCAACCCTGAAAGAACTAAACAGGGTTTATCTGAAAATGAAATATACATTGAAGAATACAGTGGCTCGGTTCCTTGTATAGAGATTTCATCAATTACAGGTCAAGGCATAGACGATCTATTGGAAATGATAACTCTAACAGCAGATATGGAGGAGTTGACTGGAGACAAAAACCTTCCAGCTGAAGGAGTTATAGTTGAAAGTAATCGTGATCCACAACGAGGAATACAGTCAACAGCGATAATTAAAAACGGTACCCTTAAAAAAGGTATGTCTGTTGTTTCGGGTACAGCTATCTGCCCTGTAAGAATGTTGCACGACTTCCAAGGCAATGGATTAGACGAGGTATCATTTTCAAGTCCGGTTGGTCTTGCAGGCTGGAACGAGCAACCAGAGGCTGGATCCAATTTCATATCTTTTGCAACAAAAAAAGATGCTGAGAAATACCTGAAGTCAAAAACACTGGAAACAAAAAGCGAACCCAAGGAAATTACAAAAACTCCTAAAATACCTATAATTCTAAAGGCTGACACTGTAGGAAGTCTAGACGCTGTTAAACAGGAACTAAAAAAACTTGAACACAAGGATTTGGTAGGTTTCCTGTCAGCTGAGACAGGTTCAGTTTCTGAAAATGATATTCGTAGAGCAAACATTACAGAAAACACAGTTATAATTGGATTTAACACTCCTATCGACTCCCCTGCCAAAAAACTAAATGAAAAATTCTCTATCCCATTGAAAAACTTTTCAATTATCTACGAACTAAAGGAATGGGTTGAAAAATACATAGATGAAAGAAGGCCTCGAGAAAAAATAGAAGAAACTACTGGACAACTAAAAGTTTTGAAGGTTTTTAGTTATAAAGGTAAAAAGAATATCATAGGCGGTATAGTTGAAAGCGGTATTGTTTCAACAAACAAAACAGTTAACATACTTCGGGTAGGTAAAAAAATTGGTTCGGGGAAAATAAAAGAACTACAACAACAAAAAAGTAAAACTGAATCAGTTTCAGAAGGACTCGAGTGTGGTGCTATGGTTGAATCATCTATAGAAATAGCTCCAAGAGACCTTGTGGAAGTTTTTGAAACAGTTGAAAGGTAGTTTGTGACTCTACATCAAAATTAAATGATTAAAAACATCTATGTTTAAAAAAGAAAGAGTAGCTTCTTTAATACAGGAAAAAATGGCTGAATTCATCAAGACCGAAGCTTTTGATTTTCCGATGATTACAGTGACACGAGTCTCTCTATCGAGTAATATGAAAGAGGTTTTGGTTTTGGTATCTGTTTATCCAGAAACTGAATCTGCAAAAGCTCTAGCTTTTTTAAAAAGAAAGCGGAGTCAAATGAAGCACCACTTAAAAGAAAACACTAAACTTGGACGTTTACCTTTTATAGAAGTGGAGCTAGATAAAGGAGAGAAGAACCGCCAAACAATTGACAAGATCATACAAAACACCCAAAATCAGAGTGGGTCCGAAGAATAAATTAGGCCTGGTGGTGAAGTGGTAACACAGCGGTCTGCAAAACCGGTATGCGGGGGTTCGATTCCCCCCCAGGCCTCAAGAAAATCACAAAAAGGTTTTCTTAGGATTTAACACAAACAAGTAAATTTTGTTAGACACTACTTATGCTTTTTATGTTAAAATCTGTACGTGTTTATGTAAATTTGCCGGGGTGATGGAATGGTAGACATAAGAGACTTAAAATCTCTGGAGCATTTAAGCTCGTGCGGGTTCGAGTCCCGCCTCCGGCACCAAATAAAAACTAAAAATCTAATACCGATATAACAAAATCTCCCAACTGCGTTTGCAATCGGGAGACTAATGTTTTGTGCCGGGGAGAGGACTTG
>SKHG01000030.1 GCA_007117035.1 Candidatus Campbelliibacteriota bacterium | reverse complement strand
TTTTGGTTAGTTTTCACATCAAAATATACTCGGCCATGTGAGAAAAAGCCCCTATTAGAGAAAAAAAAGGCCTGATACGAATTGTATCAAACCTATGCTTGTTATATGGTGGAGTTGAGGGTCCCTGAAGTTTATCCGCGTCCGAGCAGAAAAAACCAAGACATTTTTAGATTTTCGAGAATCATTTTCAAGGTTACATTCTCATTTAATTAAGATCGACAAAAATTTGCCTTCAAAGATTATTAATTAGGACTCTTCCTCACTAGATTTGCGAATGAATTCATTAAAAATATCATTTGGGATTTCGTACAAAAACGGTTCTTCAAGATTATCGTTAACATAAATTTGTAAAAAACACGAGAACACCACGATTAAACCTCTAAAACTATTATCGTTATGTTTTCTAAATAATTTTAAAACGTTTTTAGAGTCACAATGATCCTTGGAACGCGAAATAGCGAAAACTGCTAAATATTTATCCCCATAAATCCCTTTGTAGTTACCCTTTTTAGACTTATTGAACTTAGTCACCATTTTCTCTTCAAAATGCTCATTTGCATAATTTACATTTTTTGATAGCGTTTCGTTTGGCGAAACAGAAATAACAACTTTGTCATTATGAACAACATTAAACAAATCTGAATCCATTGAAAATCCAAAGTGACCCTTTAGGTGTTTTAAAGAATCTTCCAACTTGTTTTTTACTTTTAAGCATTTTTCTAAGGAAGCATCTTTTCCAAGACAATTTGGTATAAGTTCATTATTGTATCGATAATCTATTTCTAGTTCTGCTTCAACAACTTCAATTCCAAGACTTTTGTCTAAACTATATATATCTGGCAATCCCTCTTCTGGATTATCACCAACTAACAAATTAACATTCTTGAAATGATAGTTCCCTACCAAGTTTTTTACAAGTATTTCTGAGAAATTCAGCCTCTTCTTCATTTTTTTAAATCCCTTAAAGCAGTAATCAACTCATATTTAACACCCGTATCTAGGACTTCAAAGTGTTTTCGACCAGATAAAATCTTTGCTTTTTCCGTTCCTCGTAAGTCCTTATCCTTACTAGAGCCTTTTGTTTCTGCAACAAAATACAGTTTATGTTCTTCTTCTGATTGCATGACTAAAAGCCAGTCGGGATTATACGATCCAAATGGCGTGTCAATTTTAAAATTGGAAGGTATCTTTGCGTACAACACAACTCCATCGTCAACTTCTGCTTCACGGGCAAATGTTTCCTCTCTACCCGAATCATAAACTACAAAGTCAAAAATATGTTTATTGTGTGATACTTTTAACACGTTTTGATCTCTATAACCTATAACTTCATCAGCATCAAACAACTCAGTCATAACGTAGTAATCGCCAGTTTTGTGATATTGAAGTCCTTCTGTCATAGATTTTCGTTTTTCGTTATTAACGATATCGATCACTTGTTTCAAAAACAATTCTGGATTTAAGTTGAATTCCTTTAATCTGTCAACTCTATGAGTACCTTTCAATATTTCTAATATTGTTTTTCTCGTTAATGAAGTAGCATCTTGAACTCGTCTAATCAAATCGGGATATGTTGGTTTTTCGAAATCATAGATGCTTCCGATAGCTTGTTCTCTTATCCTCATATCATGAGTGACACCTGATTTTGTTACATTTAACTCGGATCTTTCCCTTCTTATTTTTTCGGTTTCAACCTGAGGCATATTTGATATTCCCTCAATAGCATTGAATATAAAATTACCAATCTTTATATTCACTGAATAGATTGTTTTTTCCTTGATTTTATCAAATGCTAACCTAAACTCGGGAGAATCAAAAACTTCTTTGTTGCGCTTAATCGTTTGACGCTTGTCCTTATTTTTTATTTCGATGGTTCGTGATAATGATTTAATACGATTTTCTATTTTATGATTAAAAGGCTCAAACTCTTCTGGCACTTTAAACGTTTTATCATTGATAGCTAAATGGAACTTTTCGGTTACTTTATTTTGCTTGTTAAGGAACTCATTATCTTTCAAATATTTGTATAGTTTGGTAGAGTCTTCTTGACTTAAGCGCTTTTCACTGCCATCATCAGCGGTAATCTCAATATCAGCAAAACTCACTTGTTCGACAACACCAAACTTATAACCTGCTTCTTTTTCAAGTTCTGTTTGAAGTTGTTGAGCGAAATCTGCATAGGACTCATTCGCAATCACTGAAAGCATATTGTATTTAACATCATTAACACGGTTACCTTCTTGATCAACACAAATTCTTAGCCCACGTCCAATTTTTTGACGCTTCGTCATTGAGTCTTTCGTATCAACTAAGGTACAAACTTGGAACACGTTGGGATTGTCCCATCCTTCTTTTAAAGCAGAATGCGAAAAAATGAACCTTAGCGGCACATTCAAATCAAGTAGACGTTCTTTGTCTTTCATGATCAGTTCATAGGTTGAATCATCGGCCTGGGTTACACCGCTGGTATCTTTAAAGTTACCTTTTCTATCTTTTGAAAAATACCCATCATGGACATCTTC
>SKHG01000052.1 GCA_007117035.1 Candidatus Campbelliibacteriota bacterium | reverse complement strand
TTCGTCAAAATCATGTACTTCATAATTTTCGGGAAGTATTCCTTTTAGATGCTTGATAACTGAGGTCTTACCGACCCCAGAAGCCCCAGAGATAAAATATATAGTTTTTTTATTCATTACTAAATTATACTTAAAAATTAAAGTTATATAAATCACTCAAATCTCTTTAAAGGAAAATCTTTTAGTGATAGTGTGATCGGAGTCGCCTTCTCTAAACAAAACAAAGTATCATAAAACTTTTCTGAAGAGTCATCTTTAGATTCGTTTATATCTTTTAAACCAAAGTTATAAAACCTCCCCTTTTTATAACTAATTTTAACCGAAAAGGTTTGTTCTACAGGAAGATGAAAGGCAAGTGGAACTAAAGTATCTTGGTTTTCACCAAAACTAAATGAATACCTTCGAGCATGTAAATTTCCAGTTAACACAAATACAGTATCAGTATCCTCAGACATCTCCATAACAGATTTTGCCATTAATTGATCTCTTCTGTTCCAGTCATCACTGTGATGACTAAAGCCAATTATTTTTATTATCTTTCTATGTTTTTTTAAATTAATACTTTTAACTTTTTTAATAAACAAAAGATGTTGATCTGAAAAAACACCGCTTTGTTCTTGATACAGTTTATTTATAATCTTTTCAAACCTTTTATCACTCCATTGAATTTTCCCAGACAGATAATCATTAAGTACTATATTTTCTTTCTTGGTTAGTGACCACTCAAAAGCAAAGGTGGCGTGACAGTCAACTTTTACAATACCCTCCTTTAATAGATCTTCTAAAACTAAGACATTTTCCTGAACGCCATGAAGCTCTCCGATGACAATGTATTTATACTGCTTAGCTTTATTTTTAAGACTGTCTACAATATTCATAAGTAAAAACACCTTATCATTATACAATAACAATAAGGTGTTTGCGATCATTTATTTTTAAGTAAGAGATCACAGAAACTATCTGACATATTTATTCCAGTTACGATTTCAAGCCAAAGCCATTGTCCGTTTGGATTTAATTCCAAAAAAACTTCTTTACCGTCATTAGTCACCAAGAGATCAAGAGCACTGAAATGTAACCCATAAGACTTTACCAAGCCCAAAATCTTATTCTCTGTCTCAGAAGAAAGATTATATGCAACGTGACTTAACTCCTCAATACTCAAGGAACGAACATCAGAAAATTCCTTCAAGTTTTTAGAATCAATACGAAAAGCAAAAATCTTTTCTCCTATCACTACTGCCCTTACTTCAAAAAGGCAATTTATTTTTTCTTGAATTATGCAAGGATAAGAATAAAAACTTTCATTGTTAAGATCCTTTTCTGAGATTATCTGCGTACGTGGGAGATAAGAAGTTCCGTCTTCCGATGTTACAAATTGCGTTCTAAATGTCTTTGCAACAATAGATCCACTGTGCTTAGAAAAAAACTTTTTAATTTGCTTAGGATCATCAGAAATCAAAGTATCTGGAATCCTCATTCCAAGAGATCGAGCCATTATCAATTGACTTATCTTACGGTTTGCTTTTTGTAAATTAAGTGGATTATTAACCCAAAAAGCATTTTCTAAAACACAACAAAGACTTTTCATCCACTCTTTTGTTTCATTGTCGATATACTTAGAGATTTGTCTGGGCGTATTGACATCGTGTACATTCCTGGGTGATGTTGGTTTACGAAACCAAACTGAATGTATAATTTGCAAATCAATGCACCGATCAATTTCCAAATCATTAAACAAAGCACAAACACCTTCCTCTCCATTAATACTAATTGTTACATTCTGAGGATTATCTTTATCTGTATTTATTCTAAACACCGAAACTTTTCTTTCTTGCAACTTATCGGTAATTATATCAGCGTGTCGGTCTTCTTGTCTTGTAATAATTAAAATATTTTTATTCATTATCTTTCTTTTTAGGATTTTTGTTTTCAAAAAAAGAAGCGAGACAATTGTCCCGCTTCTTGTTTTAGCGAACGTCAATCCGACCAATATATCAGTCGGTATCGTCAGCACTTCCACCACAGGAACCGGATCTGGTTTCAGTTCCAGTCAAATAAACAGAATCAGCAGAAGCATTTTCACTTTGCCTATCCTGAGGTGAGAATTTTTCTGCCTTTTCCAGCAAAAAAGGTACGGGATTATTTTGTTCGTTCATAGAATTGATATTTTACAAGGAATATGTTTAACCTCCCCACAGAACTGTTCTGTAGTTTCAAAGATTGAACTCCACTTACAATTATAAAAGATTAGCAAATATTGTCAAATTTTATACAATTATCCATGTTAGAGCGATAGCGTAAATAGATTGAGTAAAATGACGGTTTAGTAGTATACTATTATGAAAAAGCTCTTTCATTACTCTCTCACAACCTTGCCATTCTCACCATATATGATCAGCATCATCAGGCACACCTGTTTCGTCAAAATCATGTACTTCATAATTTTCGGGAAGTATTCCTTTTAGATGCTTGATAACTGAGGTCTTACCGACCCCAGAAGCCCCAGAGATAAAATATATAGTTTTTTTAT
>SKHG01000059.1 GCA_007117035.1 Candidatus Campbelliibacteriota bacterium | reverse complement strand
GTTTATGATAAATGAGGAAAGACTCTTGTTTAAAAAAGGGAGACTTATTATGTTTGAAGGGGAAATGGTCAATAAAGTATTTACTCACACAGGCCCTTCAGAGTTTCATTCAGTGGGCAGCTGGGCGAATCTTGGTTTTATCGAAATTGTAGAGACGACCGATGTGCTATATCTTCCGTTGCAGATTGAGAGGGCTATGCCATACGGCTTACTGACTCCGCCCTCAAACATAATGGGGACAAGAGATCGTGTTATTGATAGCATAAGCATACATGGGCGCAAAGGGTTTGTAAGGGCATACAGGTTCGAACGCGCCATTTCTGCTTCTGAATTACATCGCGAGATAGACAAGAAATTAATTATACAATTGAAGGACGATCAGTAATGCGACGCAGGCACTTGCATCTATGCATATTAATGGATATTGATATCACGACACTTGGTTAGGTGTCAGTAGTTATTAAACATTGCCGCCCCAATAGAGGCGCGCGACTAGGCGACAAGAGCAACAAGACGGAGCTTATTATTGAGAAATCAATGCCGATTAGTCACTTTTGGTCATTCAGGATAGCCAAGAGTCTGAAGTTATGGGATCACCAAATAAGATTATATCAATTCAGCGCAGCGCTCAAGCGAATTGCTAGACGAGACCCTAAGGCCGACTGTTGAACAGAGCCATCGAGCGGATACTGAACAGGCAGATTCCGAGACCGAACAGAAGCCCTAACACGAGCGCTTCATCACTCCAGGAGCAGATCAATGCCTGGGCTAGATCACTTCACGAAGCAGTCCGCCTTCAACGCGGCCGGCAGGATGTTGTTCTGGATGAAGAGGGCATGCGGCACATGCGACATTATATGGGCCGACCAGAAAATCTTGACGCTGCCGCGTGTCAAAACATTTAATGTTGAAGGTTTATTTAGAAGGCGAGTTCAGGGTGCCGATGCGGTTGTCTGAACTATCTAGCGCTTCAGGGAAGGTGTCTGTGATACAACTTATTTAACAGTGACGTCTAAGGTTCGCATCAAGGACATATCGCAGTTGTGTTTGTGCAAGGAATGAACATGCGAGACATCAAGCATGCCTGATATCGTGATGGCTTCTCAACTAACCATGTTGAGGTATAGAGTTGAACGCTTATGTTCATGTTGAATTCATGGGGATGACAATAATTCCTTAGCGCCGCACTCTTGCGTCTCTGCCTTGGCCTCTACTGCAAGAAAGGATATCGTCGACATGAAACCTGTCTATATGCTGATGGTCTGCGTGCTTCTGGCAATCCTGCTGGTCGCATCTCTGCTCGTCATACTACGTCATCGGGCTTCTGGCACAGGCATGGATCCATCTCTTGACCAAGAAATCCTAGAACCGGTTTTGCCAGAAGCCCAGGTCGACGAGCCCGAAGACGACGCTGACCACATCACGCCGGAGGAAGTCAATGCTTGGGCCCGTTCTATGCATGATGAGTTGCGTCGTCGTCCGCGTCGTGATGGCCGGCGTATTGATGCCGACGATTGGCAGTATCTCAGCCGTTATTTATTGCATATTGACCAAGTGGATGAAGACGTGCGCTACCAGTTGTTGAAGGATTTGCGTCAGTTGCGTTATGATATCGATGAGGTTCTGGCCGTGTTGCCTGAGATCCGCGATCCTGAAGTGCTCGATTATCTGCTTCATGCCGCGACGCGGGCTGGTTTTCGCGGTAAGGATTGGGATGCCCTCATGAATGCCCTGGTGGACATGACGCATGATGATGAAGCATTGATTGCAGGCGTGGCCCTCATACATGCGGTCAAGTGGCCCTTGATAAATAATGGATGGTCACCTCGGGCGATGGATCGTTTTGCGGACATCATCCACGGTCCGCCGTCGCATCTGCGTGAGGTGGTAGTACATGAGGGATTTAACATGGCTGAGCGCGATCGATATGCTGATATGCACGACAGAGTGATCGAGTTGTCCCAGTCTGGAACATGGCGAGAGCGACGTGCGACAGCCCAAATCATTGCCCGGTGGCGCCTCGGTGATACCGAAGCATTGCTGGAGGCCTTGGTTCAGGACGAGCATGCATCGGTGTCTAGTTGGGCCAAGACGCATCTGCACTTCGTCCAAACCGGAAATTTTGTGCTCGGGGCGTCCGTCGGCGTTAGCGGCACCGCATCGCAGCGTCACGTGCAGTGGCCTGGATCATGGGCGCGTCACGATCGCCAGGGTACACCTTAGTAGATTGCGGGAACAATGACTCATCACGTTCAACCAAGCAGTCGGATAATGTTTTTTCCGGCCCTCATGGCCCTGGCCGGGTGTGGACTCCTGATCACGGCGATGGTGTTGCGCAGAACAGGGCCAGCAGACGCGGTCGAAGCCGAAATACATCCAGCTAACGACAGCGTATCGTCGTTCTCGCATAGTGAGATTGACGCATCGGCGAGCGCAGACAATCAGCCAGGGGGTATAGACGAGCGTCCAGCCCACGAGCGCATCAGCGACACGTCGCTATCGTCCGATGAGCGCGAACGCGCCATGGCCGATGCTGCCATG
>SKHG01000032.1 GCA_007117035.1 Candidatus Campbelliibacteriota bacterium | reverse complement strand
TCTTCTATATTAAAAACAGATCTCTTTTTCTAGATTTAGGAATAATACTTAAAACAATTAATAAGATATTTTAAATAAAAAACCGGTCACAAGGACCGGTTTTTAAAAGCTCTACATTCCCATTCCCATTCCTCCTGGCATTCCCATTCCTCCTGGCATTCCACCACCTCCAGAAGAATCTTTATCTTCTGGTTTATCAACTACTGCACACTCTGTAGTCAAAAGCATAGCAACTGCAGAAGCAGCATTTTCAAGTGCTGATCTAACAACTTTAGTTGGATCAACAATTCCTGATTTAATTAAATCTTCAAATTTCATCTTATCAGCATTAAACCCAAAAGAAGTATCTTTTGATTCTCTAATCTTTTGAATTATTACTGACCCATCAACTGCAGCATTAAGAGCAATTTGTCTAATTGGAGCTTCTAAAGATTTCTTTAAGATGTTTAATCCTGTAACTTCATCACCTTCAAGTTTAAGATCTTTTAAAGCTTCAATTGATCTTAGAAGAGCAACTCCTCCTCCAGGAACAATCCCTTCTTCAATAGCAGCTCTTGTAGCAGCCAAAGCATCTTCAGCCTTGTGTTGTCTTGCTTTTTGCTCAACTTCACTAACTGCTCCAACTTTAATTACGGCTACTCCTCCGCTTAATTTAGCAACTCTTTCTTGAATTTTTTCTTTATCAAATTCAGAATCAGTTGAATCCATTAATTTTTTAAGTTGATTCACCCTTGAGTCAATTTCCTTTTTGTCTCCTTTTCCTTCAACAATAGTGGTATTGTCTTTTGTAGCAATAACTTTTCTTGCAGAACCAAGCATTGAAGGCTCAGCATCTTCAAGCTTCATTCCAAGCTCTTCTGAGATAACTTGTCCTCCGCAAACAATTGCTATATCTTGAAGCATTTCCTTTTTATTGTCTCCAAATCCTGGAGCTTTAACAGCTAAAACATTTAAAACTCCTCTTAATTTGTTAACTACTAATGTTGCTAGGGCTTCTCCCTCTACTTCATCAGCAATAATAACTAATTCTTTTTTTCCTGACTTAGCCATTTTTTCAAGTATTGGCACTATTTCATTGATTGAAGAAATTTTTCTGTCAGTAATTAAAAGATAAGGATCTTCAAACTCTGCTTCCATTTTATCAGCATTAGTAACCATGTAAGGGGAAATATATCCTTTATCAAATTGAAGACCTTTTACTATTTCTTTTTCAAGGCCAAATGTTTGAGATTCCTCAACAGTAACTACTCCGTCTTTTCCAACTTCATCTATTACCTCAGCTATCATATTTCCCATTTCAGAATCTTCAGCAGAAATAGTTGCTACTTGAGCAATTTCAGATTTCTCAGAAACTGATTTAGATATTTTTTTCAAATGACTAACAACTTCTTTTGTTCCTTTTTCAATTCCTTTTTTAAGAGAAAGAGGATTTGCTCCAGCAGTTACATTTTTTAAACCTTCAGTAACCATTGCTTGAGCTAAAACTGTAGCTGTAGTAGTCCCATCTCCAGCAGCATCATTTGCCTTAGAAGCAACTTCCTTAATAACTTCTGCTCCTAGATTTTCCATTTTATCTTCAAGTTCTATTTCTTTGGCAATAGTAACTCCATCATTAGTGATTGTTGGAGCACCATAACCTTTATCTAGAACAACATTTCTTCCCCTTGGCCCAAGAGTAGTTTTAACAGCATTAGCTAATTTGTCTACTCCTGCTTTTAATTTTTTTCTTGCTTCTTCGTCGTAATAAATTTCTTTAGGCATAATTCTTTTATATTATTCAATAATCGCAAGTATATCTTCTTGTTTAGCAATTAAATACTCGTGTTTATCGACCTTTATTTCATTTGGTCCGTATTTAGTAAACAATACTTTGTCTCCTTTTTTTACTTCCATAGGAATAGTATTTCCAGAAGAATCTTTTTTGCCAGGACCAACGGCAACAACTTTTCCTTGTTCAGGCCTTTCTTTATCAGCAGTAGAGGGAGGTATAATTCCTCCTTCTGTTTTTTCGGCCTGCTCCATAGGTTCAATTAAAATATTATCTGCTAATGGTTTTATTTTCATTCCATTAGAATTTACCCTTATATAGAAGCTAATTTCAGGTAAAATTTTTATTTTATAACAAATGACCTTTGAGAAAATAATTAGCACTCAAAGTGTTTGACTGCTAACTATTACCCATTTTATTCAAATTAGACCAATTGTCAAGAGTCAAAAAAAAGAGGCTTACTTAAAGTAAGCCACTTGCTTTGAGATTTTTTCAAGTTTATTCATAACAATCTCTTTTCTTTCACTAGGAAATAGTTTTTCTCCTTTTTTATCTTTTTCAGGAAGAAAAATGGTCATAATCCCTTGATTTAGAAAAACTGGAATCATATCTGGATTATCTGTTAATTGAATTGGAATTTGTCTTCCTTCTACAAAAACATAGAAATCTACGCCTCTTTTAAATTCATATGTAATTCTACATGTATAGCCATATCCATTAATAAGACCAAAAAGTTTAAGGTTTTCTAAAACACATGGTAAGTCATGAGCAATAAATTCTTCAATATGATTTTTAATACGAGG
>SKHG01000063.1 GCA_007117035.1 Candidatus Campbelliibacteriota bacterium | reverse complement strand
CCTTGACCCTGATGAGCTTCGACCCCGGTGTCACTACCGGGGTCGTGGCCCTACGCGTTGAAGAGGACGGCATCCGCCTGATCTGGGCTGGTGAGGTCCTGGAGTCCTCGCCCATGCTTCTCCCGCTGCAGGCTTCGCAGCGCACGGAGCTGACAGACGTGCTGATTGAGGCCGAACCCAACGCTCCTCACCACCATGCCGGGGTCCGCAGGGCACGTGAGGTGGAGATGGCCGCTGCTACAGAGGGGCTGACCGTATTTCGGTACTCTCCGAGCCAGTGGAAGCCCGCAGCCAAGAAACTGATCCTCCGGTACCCCCAGGAGCTCCGCAGCCGACACGTCAAGGACGCCTATGGCATTGCCCTGATCCACCTGCGGGGTGTCTACGCTCGGAACTTTCCATTCGTCAAGGAGGTATCAAAGCCGTGGTACCTGCCGGTAGGGTAGCCATCATCGGAGACGGCGTGGTTGCGGGCTTCGCAGCCATGGCCGTAGAGGACGCGGGGTGGAAGGCCACCGTCATGTCGCAGGTTGGGAGCTTCACTCCCCCACCTGCAGGGGCGTTCTACTTCCACGATCTACCCCCGAGGCTCAAGGCCCGGTACAAGCCCGAGACCAGCATCACCACGGTCCTCGGAGATGACCCCGGAGCCTACAGCCGCAAGATGTGGGGCAAGACCCTTCCCACCAGCCAGGACAAGTTCGTTGGCGGAGGTTTCGACGTCTCCCACGCGTATTCGTTCAGGCTCGAGATGCTGCGCACCATGTTCGCCAAGGCGGACGTGCTCATCACAGGACGGGTCACTGCGGACCAGGTGAGGGAGCATGCCGAGAAGTTCGATCGGGTGGTGGTGACCGTCCCCATCAGCTTCACCAACGAGAGCCCTGTCCTAGCCAAGTTTCACACCGTCCGAGCCGCTCGCAACAAGTTTTTCGACGCCCTGTGTGAGACCCCGGAGACGGTGGATCAGCGCTACCAGAGCGGGTTGCTGACCACGTTCGCCCGAGGCCAGAGCTTCCGCCACCACCTAGACGCGGTACTGAGCCAGCACAAGCCCTGCGTGGTCACCATCTACACGGCCCACGAAGACCACCTGTGGCTCCGGGCCACCTATCACCCTGCGACGGGGCGCTACGACGAGCCCACCATGGACCTGGAGCTCCCGGAGTCCATGTTCACCATGCCCCACTGGCGAGCCTGGGCCAAGCGCATCGGCTGGACCGAGGGCAAGCTGTGGCGGCTGTTCCATGAGATCCGGACCGCCCTCAAATGGGCCGGTAGGGACATGAAGACCGTGAGGAAGATCCACCCCGAGAGCCAGGTGCTCAACCAGGCCCCCGCAGAGAACGTCCTGCTCACTGGCCGTTGGGCCACGTGGCGGAGGGGCGAGCTGAGCCACGAGACCTACGACGCGGTGAAGGGCTGGTTGGAGTAATGAGCCACCTGAAGGAGATGTTCGCTAAGCAGGGCGATTTCAGCCTGCTGGTGCGGAATCTGAAGGAGCGTGACGAGCAGGTCCGAGGCCAGGAGACCCCGGAGCGGCTGATGGAGTGGTCGCGCACCTACATCCTGGCCGCGCATGCCGAGCTGAGCGAGATGCTGGAGACCGTGCCCCAGTGGAAGCCACACCGCAGGAACCCGGTCTCCGAGCCCTTCAACCGCTACGCCTTCCTGGAGGAAGGGGTGGACGTGTTCAACTACCTGCTCAGTGCCCTGCTGCTGGCCGATATCGACCCCGAGGAGTTCTACCAGGTCTGGAGGGGCAAGTTGGACGTGCTGGAGCAGCGATTCCTGCAAGAGGTCACTGCCCCGCTGGTGCCTGGCGAGCCTGCGGTGATGCTGGACATTGATGGGGTCCTGGCCGACTACCGCTCAGGCCTGCTCAGATTCTACGAAGAGGCGTCAGGGACGCAACTTCCTGCGGATCCTGGGGAGCACTACGAGCTGGAGCGGGAGATCGGCATCAAGCCCGAAGAGTACCGCCAGCTGAAGGAGGATTTCAACGAGCAGGGGGGTCTGCGGGTGCTGCCCCGGTTTGGCTCCGCCAGGGACCTGATGATCATGGCCTCCAAGCTGGGTAGGGTCCTGGTGGTCAGCTCCCGAGAGGGCGACTCGGACAGACGCGTCTACCGGGACACGCTTTTCTGGCTCAAGACCACCTTCCCTGAGTACCAGTTCTTCCTGCACTTCACGCGCAACAAATCCGACTGGATCAGGCGCACCGGGGTCAACCTGCTGGCTGCGGTGGAGGATGAGCCCAAGACCGCCCTGCGCCTCGGCCATGAGTTCCCCGAGGCCAAGGTGCTGGTGCCTGCGCTCGGCTACAACGAGAGCCTGTGGAACGAGAAGTCCGTATCTCGGCTGAGCACCAAGGACATCGTGTCCGAGCTGGAATCCATGTCCTTCAGGGACCCCGAGGCCCCGGAGCCCTGGTCATGAAGCCCTTCGACCGGGGAGACATGCCCTGGGTGGTGCTGCAGAACGCAGGCATCAACCACGACAGGCCCATACCGGCGAGGGGCACTCGCATCCGAGAGGGGCCGAGCACACAACTGGAGTACGAAGAGCTCCTTGACGCCCTGGCCT
>SKHG01000028.1 GCA_007117035.1 Candidatus Campbelliibacteriota bacterium | reverse complement strand
GCACATTAAAAAGGTTTTAGTTGTTTCACTAGTATAAGGAAGTATTTAATATTAAATCTACCCTAGTCTTTTGTGTGTTTTTTAAAAGCCTATCTGCTCGATTATTTTTTGGAATATAGATTCGTGAAGATCTAGTTCTTCTGGAATTTTTTCTAGTAGAAATTTTTTAACTTCCAGTTCATCAACCTCGTCCGTGTTTATTTCGATTACTATTAAAGGTGAAAATAATTTTTCTGATTTTAGTAAGACTCTGGTTGGCCACTCATAGTCAGCTAAGGAAAATGATTCCAAAACACTAAAAGGATAGAAGTATTTGTCTATAACAATTCCTTCCTCAAATAACAAAACATCTATTTTTTTAGGTGGCCTAGAAGCGTGAAGTATTAAAGCAAAACCAGCTATCAATATTAATATAGCAAATATAACATTGCTAAAAAAAACTGAAGAAACTGCAACTGCAATTGAGATTACAGCTACCGACCAATACCAATCAGAATTTTTTGCTTCGTGAGGGTACTCTCGTGTTCTCCAAGAAATTACTGGTTCGATTGCTTTTTGTTCAGAATCATTCATTCTTTACATTATCAAAGTAAACAAGAAAAAAGTAAAGTGTATATTTTTTATAATTTTTTAAACACCAATATTTTTTATTGCAAATAAACATGATTTTTTCTTTTTGTAGATAAAAAAAGACCCCGTTCACTTTCGTTACTAGGGGTCTTGTGCGATTTACTTTAAGGAACAAATTTGTTTGATCGCTAAGTGCGCAAACTCACTTTCTTCGGTGGCATTTCTGTACACCTCTAAAAATTCCTCCTGAGTAGTCGCATTTTGGAAAAAAGCATTGAAGGCTTTTTTGTTGAGGTCGCTTCCTTTATTTGTCTGAAGGTAAACCAGCCAACGCTCTTCCTGGGTGGTTGCGTTTTGGAAAAAACTTTCGAGGGCTTCTTTTCCGAGACTGCAACTGTCCAGAATCTTTTCGTAGACCAGCAAACGTTCCTCCTGAGTAGTTGCGTTTTGGAAAAAAGCCTCAATAGCTTCCTTCTTTACGTCACTTCCAATAGGAGAATTTGTGTAGACTCTCCAACGTTCCTCCTGAGTAGTTGCGTTTTGGAAAAAAGCCTCAATAGCTTCCTTCTTTACGTCACTTCCAATAGGAGAATTTGTGTAGACTCTCCAACGCTCCTCCTGAGTAGGAGCACTATGAAGAAAGGCACGAAGTGCAACTTTCCTGATCCCGCCACCTTTAGGAATATGGTTGTAGACATCCCACATTTCTTCACGAGTATTGACCTTTTCCAGATCAATCTCGATCTTTTTTTCAATCTCCCCAAGAGCAATCTTTTTCAGATCGGGGTTGTTTATCTTGTGATACACAGACCACCTTTCTTTGTATGACTCGGCGTTTTGAAACAACTCCCAAAGGGCGGTTGTTTCAATCTCGCTCCCTTCAGGTGTTTGGTGGTGCACCCTCCAACGCTCTTCTTGGGATTTGGTATTTTGTAACAGTTTCTTTAGTACTGTCACAGTAATTTCCTTTTCGTTAGCAGAAGCATAGTAGACCTTCCATATTTCTTCCTGAGTCGTTGTATATTGAAGTAAGCTCCAAAGTACAGCTTTTCTGACCTCGCTTCCTTTGCGAGCTTCACTACACAGCTCCCAATGTTCTTCTTGAGTGTTAGCATGCTGTAGTAGCCTCCAAAGTGCAGTTTCTCTGAGCTTACTCTCCTTCGGTGTTTCGTGATACACCTTCCAGCGTCTTTTTTGAACCCGTGCTCTTTGCAGATTGATCTTTATCTGCTTTTCTAGTTTTTCGACAACGGATTCTCTTAGAGTACTTTCTTCAGTTGTCCTTTCATACAACTTCAGTAGTTCATTCCAGTTATCTGTGTTTTGCAACAAATCAAAAAGGACAGTTTCTCTGTCCTTGCTTCCTTCAGAGGTTTTGTAATACACCTCCCAACGTTCTTTCTGAGTGGTGGCGTTTTCAAGTAACGCCTGCACATCAGGAATTTCTATTCCAAAAGCCTTGGCAATTTCTTCGACAGGAATTCCTGTCTCGTCTGATTTTCTTGCGCAATCCTCATAGGTTTTCATATGTTAGCTCCTTTTTTTCAATGTTCTTTGTTCAATTTAATGTTCAGTGTGAGCATTAAATAACCAGATATATTTATAAAGTATTATTGATTAAATGTCAAATGTATACGCGATAACATAAAGCCTTTTGAAAAAATTCAAAAAAAGCACCAATCGGTAATGTTAATTCTTTTGAATAAAACTTAGAATTCCTTTCATGCTACAATCAAACTCATCTATTTTTGTGGGAATACCGTCTATGTAGGCAACTGATTGAACGGGTTTGGGTAAACCAATAACATAAGCGAGTTCAACACGAACTTCGTCAGCAGTATTTTTCTCTAACAATTTCTGTGCAATGTGTTTTGCATATTTTGCACCACTACGATCAACTTTGGTCCAATCTTTTCCAGAAAATGCACCACCTCCAACAGGAACTCGTGGCCCGTATTGATCTATGACAATTTTTCTTCCAGTTAATCCGGTGTCAGCATCAAAGCCACCAGTGTTCCATTCCCCAGCCGGGTTTAATAATAATCTAACACCACTGGTTGATGTCTTCTTATCTTGTAGCCAAGTAATAACATCATCAGTTAGTTTGTCTGTTTTGGTGTTTTGAAAACTTGCAACAGCGTGAGTTATTTCATGTTGCGAGTTAATCGTAATCTGAGTTTTTCCGTCGTATGGATATTTTGTGTATAAATAGTTGCAAAGTGACTTTGCAAGATAGTGTTCTTGAGGAATCATCTCGTCATTATGATTACAAGCATAGCCAATAACTATTCCTTGGTCTCCTGCGCCCCCTGTATCAACCCCTTGAGCTATTTCTGGGGATTGTTGAGTGATATGTACTGCCACATCATAAAGATCCGTTTTGGTCACATCAAAAACTATTTTCTCGTACTCTACCTGAGAAATATTTCCTGAACTTGTTACTTCACCAACAATGAATATTTTCCCATGCCCACCGAGTGTTTCGACAGCAACACGACTGTTTGAATCTTGTTTAATAAATTTTTCCAGAATTGCATCAGAGATGCGGTCACACATTTTATCTGGATGTCTTGGGGATACGTATTCTGAGGTAAATGTTTGTATACTCATAAAAATAAAAGTATATTAATTAATAATATACTTCCATCGATTCTTTCTGAGATTGTGGTCATCAGTTGTAATTGGAGCACCTTGTGATAAATCACAGGTTGCTGGTAGGTCATAGAGTTACATCTCTCGCTACACTCTCGATGAAAGTAATACTAGTATAGCATATTTATAAAATATACTAAGGATGTATTTATTTTAAAGGTTAATTCGATCTAGGATCGCGCAACCTCATTGATTGACAAATCCATATATTCTGTTATTATTTGAAAAGTTCTTTATATTCAAAAATCAACACTGAAAGGAAATTATGAAAAAGGAAGATATGCAGAAATACATGAAATTCGGGATGAAAATTGCCGTTGAGATGAGCACGCAAGCAGGAAACAACCTTGCAATGATGCAATTCACAAGCAATGGTTTCAACATTGTGTCTCCAGAGGAGGCTGTTGCGATCGTTACTGACGATAAGTCAGTTGCAGAAATGCATCATTCGACTGGGGAGAAGGTTGTAGTTCAACTACTCGATCTTTCTCCAGCCGTCCGCGAGGTTGCTGAAATTCCTGAATCCGACCGCTTTGCCTTCTTTGACCTTGAGGCTAAAGGGTTCGGTGCTTTTGGTGGAGCAATCAACTTCTTGCGTAGTTCACCCCACACAGTTGGGAGTGATGAGCTGGAAACGGCGAAAAACTAAAAGCAGGTTTTCATACATGGTCTGAACACGTAGTCTATTTTTTAGATTACTCTTCGCAAATCATGAAAACACTCAAAGCACTACTTCGGTAGTGCTTTTTTTTATTTATAAATAGAAAATTAATAATACAGATTAAAAATATACTTTAGGTGAGAGTTTATACTTTAAATTTATTTCCTACCTATACATTCTTTCAAGCATTATTTTATAAGTATTTTTTCTGTTCACATTATGTAGAATGCGTTGATTAGGTTCTAACAACTATAAGATGTGGTACAGCGCTCCGCTGAGGTAAACTGGGCGCAAACTAACCAATAACTTAAAAACACTTGGAACTACTTGTATTGGCGGAGGAGGTGGGATTCGGTCACTCTCGTGGATATTTTATACGTCCTACGAACTTAAAAATATCTCACTCCCTCGACCCCCACTCGGACCGTCGCCACCGGCGAGCTTTGCCGGTCCTCGGTTCGAATCCCTCCCATCTCACGCAAGCCAATCTCCTCGACGCTATGCGTCTATGTTGTTGTTTGCGGAGGAGGTGGGATTCGAACCCACGGTCCGGTTTCCCGGACTCCGGTTTTCAAGACCGGTGCAATCGACCACTCTGCCACCCCTCCGTATGTTTTGGCATACTAGCATAATAGAGAAGCTTTTTCTAGATTGAAAGTGTTGTACAATAAAAGATATGAAAATAATGGGTATTGATTATGGCAAAAGACGAGTCGGGGTAGCGTTAACTGATGATACAGCAACCTTAGCTTTTCCACATAAAGTAATTCAAAACAGCGTTCAACTTTTAGATGATATTAGGAATATTTGTAAAGCTGAGAATGTCTCGACTGTAGTTTTGGGCCAGTCACTTGATCTCTCTGGAAAAGAGAATGAGTTAATGGGTGACCTTAATAAATTTAAAGATAGTCTTGAAACAGGAGGTCTTGTTGTTGTTTGGGAGCCAGAATACTACACTACTCAGGAAGCAAAAAGGTTACAAGGAAAAAACTCTTCAACCGATGCTTCGGCGGCAGCTTTAATTTTAAAAAGTTATCTAGAAAAAACCCCAAGGTAAATACGTAAGATTGTTGTATAATAAAAATATGGGTACTTTATCAAAAGTTACAAAACATTTTCCAACACCAGGTTTTTTGGCAATGTCGTCTGCTAGTGTTAACATCTCCAACTCCGCATTACGATTTATTGAGTTAAGGGAAAAAAATGGATCTGTTCAGGTCTATAGATATAACGAAGATCTTTTTAAAAAAAATGTTGTCTCAGGTGGTGAAATAAAAGACCAGAATACTCTAATTTCTCTTTTAAAAGCCTTACGAGAAAAATATTCTTTAAATTTTATAAACGCTAGTTTACCTCAAGAACAGGGTTTTGTTTATGTAACTACTGCACCAAAGGTTTCTCAAAATGAAATTAGGGAAAGTTTGGAGTTTGAGTTTGAAAAAAATGTTCCACTTTCTATTGATCAATCAGTTTTTGATTTTGATATTATTGGAGAAAAGGAAAACGAGTACCAGGTTACAGTCTATGCTTTTCCGAAGAAGTTAGTTGATCAATATGTGTCTGTTTTGCATTCGGCTGGTCTAACACCAGTATCGTTTGAACCTGAATCGCGAGCCTTGTCTCGAGCTGCTGTTTCTTGGGGTGATGACCAAACATATATCTTGGTACACTTAAAAGAGTTTTTGACTAATATCTCAATCGTATCTGACGAAAAAATAATTTTTACATCGACCATTAGTAAGGGTGTTAGAGAGTTGAGAGACCCTGAAAAATCTGTCGAATTAAAAGACGAGTCTTTTGAAGGTAGGGAGTGGTTGAAAAACGAGGTTAGTAAAACAAAACACTACTGGAATGATTACCACGCCAAACTTTCTCTATCCGAGGGTGATGGTATGGCTCATAAAGTGATTGTTTGCGGAGAGGGTTTAGGAGAAGAAAAAGTATCAGAAGAGGTTTTGTTCCAACTAGGTTCTGAGACAGAACTTGCAAATGTATGGAAGAATGTAATGTCTTTCGATTCTCATATTCCAGAAATAGATTATGAAGATTCGTTTCGTTATGGTGAGGTTGTTGGTTTGGCCTTAAAACAGTTTCAAAAAGATTTATAATTTTATGTTTTTTCTTTTACCACAAAAAAATAAGAAAGTTTTGAGAAGGGAATACCATCTCCGTCGGTGGACAGTTTTTTTAGCACTACTATTTTTTACCATTATCATTGCTATTGTTTTGCTTGTTCCAACATATGTCACTTTAAAGTTTAATAACCAGCAAAAATCTAATGAGCTTGAAATAAAAGAGCAGACTATAGAAAAAATGCTTAACCCTGAAGCTATCTACCAAATTGAACGGGTTTCAAATCAGTTGGATAAGATTACTGGAATCTCAGAAAATATTTTGTTTTCTTTACTCATTGAAGCGGTCCTAGAAAGAGTACCAAATGATGTACTCCTAAATAATTTGTCCTTGAAAAGAGGTTCTGATGAAGAAGGAATTAAAATTTTTATAAACGGTAGAGCTGAAAACAGAAACGCTCTTTTGGAATTTTCTGAAAGTCTTCTTAGAAACGAATTGTTTTTAGAGACAGACATATCAATTGATGAGTTTTCCAGAGGAGTCGACATCGATTTTAATTTTTCAGTTACTGCTGTTACAAAAAAGCCTTAAATAAATATGAAAAATAAAATTAGAAACATATTTTTTGCAACATTACTTTTGAACTTAGTGGTTCTTGTGGGTTATGGATATATTCTTCTTGATATGTTTGAAACTCGAGAAGCTGTTGGGGGTTTAATAGTTGAGATAGATTCTCGTATTGAGCAAGAAAGGGAACTACAGGAAACTATAGATTCTTTTTCTAGACTACAAGAAAGTTTTTTACTAATTAATTCATATTTTTTAGGAACAACTACTCGTGAAGGTGTTGAGTTTGTTTCTAGTTTGGAAGTTTTAGCTAACACAGTTGGTGTTTCTGATTTCTCTATCAAATTGACTGATGAAATTAAAAAAGATGGTAGTAAAACATTACAGGTAGACGCTAATTTTACCGGAACCTGGTCGGAGGTCTGGAAGATGTTAAATGTAGTTGAAAATCTAAATTTCTATACAGAAATTCAAGAATTTACACCTAGAATTGTTCCTGACATTTCAAATGCTTGGAGGACTAATATGAAATTTTTTGTGTTTTTAAGATAAAAATAAAAGGTTATGAAAAATATTAAAAATAAAACACTAAAATATTTTGGATTAATAAAGAATTTTTTTATTCCAACAGAGGTTGACCCTCATCGTGACTGGGTAACCTTCTTACTACTGTTTTTGTTTTTAAATATTGGTGTTGTAGGCTTCAGTATTCATTTCTTCTTCTTTGCAGATTATCTAGCAGGATCAAATATAGCAGGACAGCGTATAGCTCCTGTTATAGACCGAGAGCGGTTGGAGGAGGTAGTAGATCGTCTGAACACTCAGGAAGAGGTTTTGAGATCTGTTTTAGGTGAAGAGTTCGTAATTGCAGATTTAAAACAGGCTGAAGAGTTCGTTACAGAAGATGTTTTAGAGGATGACTCAATTGAAAACTCAGTTGATTCTGACGAGTAAAATTTTAAAAACAGTTTTACTCTTTGGTTTTTTTGTGTATGATGTTTTGATTGGGACATAAATATTTTGCCCTCGTAGTTAAATGGATATAACTGGAGACTTCTAATCTCCCATTCTAGGTTCGATTCCTAGCGAGGGCACAATGAACACTTAATCTAGAATGAATGACGTTCTGGATCTAGACTTTAGTAATTAAACAGTAATTAAAAAGAAAAGGTGTTTGTGTGAAGATTGAGCATCTAAAAACCCCCGCATCAACAAAGTGGTGCGGGGGTGGTGTTATGTGGTGTTTGGAGTAAGCGGTTTAGCTTTTCCAGCGCGCCAACGGATTTTTCCATCACGACTTCTGTAAGCTAGAAATCTGTCCAAGATTATCACCATTCCTTCTTCGGGTGTCTCTTTTTCTGAAATCCAACTTTCGAGATTGAACGTTACTTCGGAAACTTCTTCTCCATCCCAGACTTGAGAGTGAATAAATTTCGCGATAATGTACTTTCCTGTTGGTCCTTGGTTAATTTTGTTAACCACGGCGCGTATTTCTGTATGTTCTTCTTGCATTTTGACCTCCTTTTCTTTAGATAGAGACTTTAAGACTAAGCTAAGTACTATTATATAGGAATATACAGATCACGCAAATAGAAAATTTAGAGTCATATTCTGGTGCCCAGGGCGGGATTTGAACCCGCACGCCCTTGCGAGCATAGGCCCTCAACCTATTGTGTATACCAATTCCACCACCTGGGCAGTTTTTAAATACTATCTTAATTCAACTTTAGGGTAAAGAAGCTTAGTTTACTTATCAAAAAAGCGCCCTCGGCGCTTTTTTTAGAAAAGTTATTTTTCTTCTTTTACTTCAGGTTGTGTCTCAGCTTCCTTTTGTTCTAAGGTCTGCTCTTTTACTTCAGGTTGTTCCACTGTTTCGTTTTCTTTTTTTTCAGTATTTGTGTCTTCCGTAATCTTTTGTTCCTCAACAGGATCATCCTCTGTACTTTCAGAGACAATCTTAACGTTCTTCATCTGACGACGAACTTCTTTAGCAGCTTTTCTTCTAATATGATATAGGTTTGCTTGACGAACTTTAGCTCTTTTAATTACTTCAATTTTTTCAATAAAAGGGGAATAGATAGGAAATATCTTCTCAACACCGATTCCACCAGAAACTCGTCTAACAGTAAAAGTTCCACCAGCTTCATCACCGTGTTTTCTTGCTAAAACCAAACCTTCAAAAATTTGAATTCTAGTTTTACCTTTCTCTTCTATCTTTATGTGTACTCGTACTGTGTCCCCGGCTTTTATGTTTATTTCTTGCCTTTTTTGGACATTAACGGGAGATAAAATTGTATTTTTAACTGTTGCCATAACAGCAGTACCTTAGCATATCATTGGTTGATTGGCAATATCTCTCCTAGCTCTTTTTTGGCATTTTGGAAATCTTTTGGATACGGAGCAACGATTTGGAGATTTTTTTCTTCTGGTGTGTCTATTGTTATTGATCTGGCGTGTAGAGCAAGTCTAGAAAAACCCAAAAGACTACTCTGATTTGGAGCATACAGTTTATCGCAAACAACAGGGTGGTGTAATGCTTTTAAGTGAACTCTGATTTGATGAGTTCGGCCAGTTTTGGGCCAGAGTGTTAGAAGTGAGACTTCTGGAGTTTCGATTTCGACGAAGTATTCTGTAACAGCTTCTCTGATCTTTCCGCGAGCCCCACGCTGAGCTGACCACTTGCGAAAATCTTTAGCACTTTTTCCAATAGCTCTATCTATTATACCTTTTTGTTCCGGCATCTTTCCATAGACAAAAGCTTTATATTCTTTTTTTACTAATCTATTTTGGAACTGTTCTTTAAAGAAAAAGAAAGATTCTTCATTTTTTGCTACCAGTATTACTCCTGATGTGTCTTGGTCTAATCTGTGTAAAAGTCCACATCGAGGTAATGTTTTGTTTTCAGCAACAGTAAGGACCTCCCCAACATTTTCCAGTTCTGGACGGTTGCTTTTTATCCATTGCCAAACTGAATCCTTACTCCCTCGACCGTCAGGGTGTGTTAAAATTCCTGCTGGTTTGTACAGAGCTAGAATGTCTTGGTTTTCATGAACAGTGTAAATTTTTGTTTCATCTATTAGTTCCATGTTTTTCTACGCGATTTTTATAATAAGTAGAGTATATTATACACAGCAAGTATTTTAAAGGTTTATCTGTTTTTAATCTTGATGTGTTATCTTTTTTGCTGTATAAATAGACCATGCGGGATTAGCTCAGTTGGTAGAGCAGTGCTTTTACACAGCAAAGGTCGTAGGTTCAAGTCCTACATCCCGCACAAAACACAGACCTTTATTCGCGAAGCGATAGAGGTCTTTGTGTTTAGTTAGGTTGATTAGGACTTGAACCGAGGGCAGGCGAAGCCGGTTGAAAACCGTACT
>SKHG01000020.1 GCA_007117035.1 Candidatus Campbelliibacteriota bacterium | reverse complement strand
GATAAAAGCGGGCGAGCATGCGTTGGTGGAAACAGGCTTTTGGGATGGACATCCTGTAAGTTGCTATACTTGCCTTCCGTGTATTGACAAATGGCTGGATGAACTGAACGTCGTGGAAGGAAAAACGGAGGAGGTGGAATAGGTGAAGTATATATTCTACAAAGGCAAGGACTGGAAAGCAACCTGCATACAGCCCGGGCCCTTAACCGCGGAAGATATTGCCGAGTGGATGGAGATAACAGGCGCTGACAGGTACGAAATAACATAAGGCGGTGATAGTGTGACAATATGCGTGGGACACAAGGCGTACGTCCGTGGGAGTGAAGAGCCCTATTACATCACCCATATCGACTGGGACAGGCACACTGTCCGGCTACACCAACGCAAAGGCAAGAAGTGGCTATCAGATGCAACCTGGCGGCAGTTCTCGGACATATCGCATATCACAACCGAGGATGATAAGTACTTAGAGGGCGACAGTTTCCCGAACATGCCGCAGCCGATAGACCCCGGCGATGTACTGGTTTTGTGGAGTGGGAGGAAGGTCGGCGTCACCAAACGCAACCCACTAACCGTTGCACCGCTACGGTGGACTACGATCGCTGGCGGTGAGCACATATACACCGTATACCCAGCAGAGGCATTCCCCATCGACCGTGCCCAAGTCATGTGCCGGACAATGGCAACCGCCACCATCTACCTGGACAGTCTAAGGGCAGCACCATGAGTGAACTATGTTTCTGGCACGACGTTGAGTTGGAATCGCAGGGCGAGTACTACCACTGCCCGGAATGTGGCACATTCTTCAAGCGGATAAACGGCTGCCTGGAAAACGTCACAACAACCCGCGAGGCGTTATGGTGCTGGAACGACCAACAGCGTATCACCCGTGGCATGGCGACCCGGTTTGTGCCGGGGTGTAAACGGAAACGCCCACCGCTTAGCTTTTGGCGGGATTGGGGCGACGAGTAGGACTTGACAGGCATGTTACAATATAAGTGGAGGGGTGTATTCTTTGGACAAAACTTACACCACCATCAAAGACAAGCACGGCACTAACCACCACCTACAAGCCAGCGACTGGGACGTCGCCCTGGAAGTATTGCAACGGTTGCATCTACAGCACACCGATTCTGGATTAGCCCCCGGCTATAAGCACCCCATCCTTTCCCTGCTGGGCGAGGCAGAACGCAAGGTATCGGCAGCACGGCGTATGAGCGAGGACATTAACCGCAACCCGACCTATTCGGGGATATGTAGACAGTGTGGCGAAGTAACGACGGTAGCACGTGGACAGGATATGCCGAGATGCAAAGACTGTTTGTTCGGAGGTGGATAGAGGGGCGACAGGCAAGTAGAGGAATTATTTAACGATGGGCTGTCGTATCAGGAAATAGCGGATATGCTGGGCTTGACCTATAAGCAGGTTAACCACGCACTCCACAGGGTCAGGACAAAGCAGGGGATAGAGGAACGCAGACCGCAGGTTGATGACGCAGGGGATAAGTATATAATTACATCAGGGCAGAGGTCGTTGGAGTTGCCGAAGGACACCCTGCGGGAAATAAAGGCGTTATACTGTGGCGATACACCGCTAACCATTAACCAGGTTTGCCGGAAGCTGAATATCCCACGCCGGGACTTTCACCTGATAAAGACAGCATTTAACATAACGCACGATGACGTGCCATATATTGACGACGATTTAGATCAGCCGATTGATGAACTTGTTTCTCAAACCATAGAGCAGAAGAAGCACCAATACTTCATCAAACTCCAACAGCAGGAAATCGTGGAGTTGAAGCGTGAGGTTGAGGCATACAGGAAACAAGATTATTTTTATAATAGAGTTATCTCGGAAATCGTTGTGCCCGTTGCTCCGCTAACCCCCAGGGCTAAACAAGAATTGGCAGGTGACACCGAGGGGCTATTAAACATAGCTGACTGGCACACCGGGCTGAAGGTTAAAAGTCACTGGAACAGCTACAGTTTGGAAATACAAAGGCAGAGGCTGGAAGCCCTCACAGAAAAGACAATACGCTATATCCGCAGGCACGGGGTCAAGAAAGTACACGTAATGAATCTTGGCGACCTCATTCATGGGGTCATACACGTAAGCACAAGGGTGGTCGCGGAGGTCGATGTTATACAGCAGTTCAGGATTACGTGGCAACTGTTAGCCGGAATCCTAAAGTCTATATCAGCAGAGGTTGATTGTGTTTACTTCTACTCAACCTACGGCAACCATTCAAGGGTGACGGAAAACAAAAAGGATGCACTCGACAGAGAGAACTTTGAGTTGCTCATACCTGAAATACTTAAGGAGCACCTGCAAAACATTGACAACATATTCATCTTGCCAAACGAATACGACGACCAGATATTGGTTGCCGCCCCCTGTGGGGTTCGGGTGTTTGGTGTTCACGGTGACAGGGATAAGCCTGAAAAGGTTGCAAGCAACCTGACGATGATGATGGAGATGAAGCCCCGTATGATTTTCACAGCCCACTCCCACCACAAGCAACAGTTGGAAACGCACAAGGTAGATGTGGTAATGAGCAGAAGCCTGTGCGGGGTTGACGACTTTTCTAAAGATATAAGGGCAACGAGCAAGGCGGGGCAAAGTTTCTATGTGTTTACACCTGATGG
>SKHG01000076.1 GCA_007117035.1 Candidatus Campbelliibacteriota bacterium | reverse complement strand
TTGTGAAAGATTTTGGTGGAAAAATATTTCTGAACACAAATATAGACAGGTCGTAATGGGTGTTTTAATTAAATTAGAATTGCAAAAAAACCTTTGATGTAGTAATAATGGTGATTAATGGTTAATACAAAAAGTAAAATCCTAATCGTAGAGTCACCTGCTAAGGCTAAAACAATTTCTAAGTACCTTGGTGGTGAATACAAAGTTGTGGCCTCTGTTGGACACATCAGAGATTTACCTAAAAGCAACAAAGAAGCTGTTGATATAGAGGGGGGTTATATACCTCACTACCAAATTGTTCCAGGTAAGGAAAAGATAGTTAAAGAACTTAAAAGTCTAACCTCAAAAGCTACTGAGGTTATTTTAGCAACCGACCCCGACCGTGAAGGTGAAGCTATTGCTTGGCACATTGCCGAAGCTGTTGGACTTAAAGGAAAAGAAAAAACTAAAAGAGTTGTCTTTCACGAAATTACCAAAGAGGCTATCCTTGAAGCCATGAAAAATCCAGGAACTATTGATGAGAATTTAAAAGAAGCTCAGGAGGCTCGAAGAGTTCTAGATAGACTGGTTGGCTACGATCTTTCCGGTCTCATCTGGAAAAAGGTACGCTATGGTCTATCAGCTGGCAGAGTTCAGTCCCCTGCCTTGCGGATAATTATGGAACGCGAAAGAGAAATCAGAAAATTTGAACCCCAAAAGTTTTGGGTTGTTACTGCTAATCTACAGACACAAAAGAAGGAAGAAGCTGTGTTTACATCCATAACTGAACCAACTGAGGAAAAAGAGGTCGAAAGAATTTTAGAATACGGAAACAATAATGAATGGTCAGTAAAAAATATTAAAGAGAGTCAGGTAAAAAGGGCTCCAAGAGCTCCCTTCATTACCTCAACCTTGCAACAAACTGCGAGTTCAAGACTTGGAATAAGCCCAGCTCAGACTATGAGAGCGGCTCAAGGCCTTTACGAAAAAGGTTTAATCACATATATGAGGACAGACAGTACCAATCTTGGCTCAAGTGCAATTAAACAAATAGAGAAAGAAGTAAAGAAAAGATTTGGTGCCGACCAGTTTAAAAGTCGAGTTTTTTCAAAAAAAAGTAAAAACAGTCAGGAGGCTCACGAAGCAATCCGACCGACAAATTTCTCTATTAATGAATCTGGAGTTAGTAGAGAAGAAAAAAATCTCTACAGATTAATTTGGCAAAGAACCATAGCTTCTCAGATGGTAGAGGCACAGATAGCAAGAGTTAAAGTTTTGGCACAAAGTGGAGACGGAAAAACTATCCCAGATTTCTCCCTAAATGGTTCACGTTGTATTTTTGAAGGATGGATTCAGGCTGATCCAGACGCAAGAAAGGAGGACGTTGAAGTTCCTAAACTAAGCATTGGAGATCCACTGACCCTGCTTGAAATACAGTCTGAGGAAAAAGAGACTCAACCTCCATCAAGATACTCAGAAGCAGGTTTGGTTAAGGAGTTAGAGAAAAGAGGTATTGGTAGACCTTCAACATACGCGTCTATTATAAAAACTATTCAAGACCGTGGTTATGTTGAAAAAATTAACAAAGCACTTCATCCAACCGATACCGGAGATGTGGTTAGTAGTTTCTTAGAAGAACATTTTTCTGAGTATATTAGTGATTTCTTTACTGCCAAAATGGAAGACACGCTGGACGAAATCGCTGAAGGTAGAAGAAAGTACCTAGAAGTCTTGGAGGAGTTCTATACCCCACTCAGAGCTGACATTAAATCTAAAGAATCAATAGAAAAGATAACCAACTTAGGTGATGCTGATGCAAAGCACAAATGTCCTAAATGTAAATCTGGAATGATAATCAAACTAGGCAAAAGTGGAAAATTTTTAAGTTGTAATAAATTCCCTGACTGCCAAGGTGCCAGAACCATTGATGGCGAAGCTATAGAAGAACCCAAAGAAATCGGCGAAGACTGTCAGGAATGTAAAGGTGGTAGATTAATCGAAAGACACGGAAAATTTGGTAAGTTTATTGGGTGTAATAGATATCCAAAATGTAAATACATCAGACAAGACGAAAACAGTCTGGAAAAAAGCGGAGTTAAATGTAGTTTGTGTAAAAACGGAGATATGGTCAAAAGGCATGGACGGTTTGGTGAATTTTATAGTTGTGAAAACTATCCCAAATGTCGCTTTGCAATCAAAGCAAAACCGACCGGCAAAATATGTCCAGAATGTGAATCACTTATGATGGAAGGTACAAAAACCATTCCTGAAAGATGTAGCAACAAAGATTGTAAGATGCACAATCCACACAAGCTTGAAAAGAAAGTGACTAAAAAAACTAAACAGTAAAGTTTCTGATTGAATAAAGATCTTCGTCCTCATCACTTTTTACAGTGTTTTCCTCTGTGCTGTTGTTTGGATTAACTGAATTTTCATTAATCATTGAACCATCAGAGTTAGGATAAGTATCTTCTGGTTTTTGATCAACTAAAGCACTAACATTTTCACTTTGGTTTTGATTTAGCTCTTGAAAATTATTTTCTTGAGTTTGTGTTTCTATATTTTGAGTTTGAAAAACTTCTTGAGGTTGTGTTTCGTTTTCTGGTTGTGCTTGAGTATTGTTCTGAACTTCTGAGACTTCAGATATTGTCTCTTGATCTACAGAGTTATTTTGAGTT
>SKHG01000064.1 GCA_007117035.1 Candidatus Campbelliibacteriota bacterium | reverse complement strand
TTGATTACTCTTGCTCTCCCCCCTTACATCTTCCCCAGTTTTTTCTTGAGCTCCTCTACCTTTTCTAATTGCTGGTCGATGGCGGTTTGGTTGCTCTCTTGCTCTTGTACATTGTTTTCAATGTCTTCTTTGGCTTTGGCTATTTTTTCCTCGTGGCTTTTGATAGAATTGTGCAATTTTTCATTGTCTCTTTCGAGTTTGTTTTTTGCACGCTGGAGCTGGCTGAGGTTCTTCTCTTCATCTTTGATTTTTTCTCTCAGGGCCTCGCGGGCTACATCTCTGGAAAAGTGGGTGAGTAGATTAGCGATGTTATCGGCTTTGGTGGAGTCTTTTTCCCAGTCGATGAAGCTATCCCCTTCCTTGAGTAGTAGGACGAATTGGGTGTTATTACCGGCTGAGCGCGTCAATGCGTATGCGTCAAGGGCCTGGCTGCTCACGCTACTCAAGCTGGTATTTGTGTTGGTGTGTTCTTTGAGCTTTCTGTTGTATTTATACTTACCTCCGTATTTGCGGATGTAGGTCTTCCATTGGCTGTCTACAAACTTGGTGTCTACGTCCTTGAGGATGATGCTGTATGCCGGCTGGGCACCTTCGCTTATGTTCTCTGTCAGGTAAGTTACTTGTGCAGAAAGTACAACAGCACAAACCATTAAAAATGCGGCGTAAATATATTTCATGTGTTTTCGTTTTTGACCTCTATGGCGTATAGTGGTATGTTTCTTTAATTGATTTACTAATACAGTTATTTGACGTTTGTCCTTAGTTAGGTGTTACTTCATAGACCTTATATCCTTTTGCCTCCAGGTGGCAAAATCTTAATCACTCATCAACCATACGCGCACGAGTAGTATGACGCCAAAGATAAAAAGGCCTATTCCAATTGCTTTTCTAAGTCGTAAAACGTTTTGAGGACTGATCCAGTTTCGAATTGTTTTAGATAATATAATTTTGAGGAGGTCAAAGATGATGACTACCACCAGTAGTGTGCCGAAAAACATCAACGTTTGCTGTCCTGTACCGGAAGACTGGGCAATGATGGTGCTCATGAGACCCAGCCAAAACACAACAGTAAACGGATTGAATATATTGACGACAAAGCCTTTTGCCGCCAATCTCATATATGGTGCTCGGCGTTGTATTTTAAGCCCGTCGTCTGCGATGGGTGCTTTGCTCAGAAATGATCCGATACCAAATACCATTAATATCACGCCTCCCAGTGTGCCCAGCCAGTAGGTAAAACCTTCCCACTGCACCAGCATGATGATGTATGAAAGCCCCAGCCAGGCTATGAAGATGATCAATATATCGCTGATCCAAACACCGGCGCTCAATGCCAGACCTGCCCTGAAACCACGCTCCACGCCTGCCTGCACAACAGCAAAAAACACAGGACCTATTAAAAAACTTAGTGTCAGCCCCGCTACTGCGCCCTTGATGAGGAAGTCCAAATCACTCACTGTAATGCGTTTTTACATACTGCTCCCAGTCAGCAAAGTTGTCTTTGGTCATGACTCTAGGAAACTTGACCTGTCCGCCCATCTTACCTTTTGACTGAAGATAGTCATAGAAAACACGCGGTGGTAATGGGGTGACAGATGGAGGATTAAGCACGGCCTTACGCGCTGAAGCGTAATCGTCGTTTACCTTCTTAAGTTGCAAGTCCAATTCTTTACTGATGATGGATGGGTTGTAGGCCATGGGCTCTGAACTGATGTACCACCGATGCGAAAATCTGGAACCGGACTTGATGCCGGCTACTACGAATTCTTTGACATCTATTTTCAGGCTCTCTTGCATTGCCAGTAAGCCTTGGTTCATATTGTCTATAGATAGGTGCTCTCCACAGATACTTAGGAAGTGTTTTGTCCTGCCTGTCACAAGTAGCTCTACTTTGTCCTTGTCAATAAACTTGACCGTGTCGCCTATCAGGTATCGCCAAGCTCCGGCACAGGTCGTCAATAGAATGGCATAGTCAACATGGTTTTCTACTTCATCGATGGATATGACCCGGGCTGTTGGTAATGGTTGACCTGTACCATCAAAGTTGTCACTATCGAATGGTATAAATTCAAAGTATAGACCGCAGTTGAGGTTCAGGGTCATGCCTTTTGCCTCCTGACTACTTTGATAGGCGATGAAGCCCTCAGAGGCCAGATAGGTATCTAGAAAAATAATCGGGCGCCCCATGACTTTTTGTATAGAATCTTTATAAGGGCTGAAGGCCGTGCCCCCATGAGCATATACTTTTAGGTTTGGCCAGATCTCGTGAATGTTGGACAGTCGATTATACTCCAGTATGTACTCGAGCATCATATGTATCCAGGATGGTATGCCGCTGATAAAACCTATATCCCATTTTGGTGCCTCCCTGGCAATCGCCAACATTTTTTCGTGGTAGTCTTTGATGGAGGCGATTTCCAGACCGGGTTTGTAGCGTTTGGCCATCCACACCGGTAGCTTGTGTACGAGAATGCCGCTGAGGTCGCCATAGTAGTAATGCTCGGTCTTGCGAAGATCAGAACTGCCTCCGAGCATGAGCACTTTTTTTGAGTACTGCTGTGGGGCTAAGTCTGAAATGGTAAGGCCGGAATACGTCTTTAGCCCGGCCAGGCGGATTGAGCGGATCATCTCGTTGGTGATCGGTATGTACTTACTGGGTGCACCGGTTGTACCCGAGGTATAA
>SKHG01000042.1 GCA_007117035.1 Candidatus Campbelliibacteriota bacterium | reverse complement strand
ATTGGGGTCGAAGAGTGGAGGGAGTATTGCGATATCAAGATCCTCGGTACTTCTAAGGCTGTCCAGAATGCGTTAGACTCTGGGAAGTATACGCATGTCGCAAATATTGAAGCTAACGACCCAGAAGAAGTATTTGAAATTGGAAATATTGGACCAGAAGATCGTATAGAGAGATTAGGACAAATGCAACCCATTGCGATAGGAGATGTGGTGATTGGAAAGGTTACGCTTGTTCGTAAGAAATTTGGGTGGGGAGGGATAAAAGGGTTTGGTAGAAAGTCTGAGATATTACAGAGAGGGACCTGTTGAGGTCTACCTTTTGAGAGGTGAATTTACGAATTTACGAATTTACGTGGGCGGATTCTCGCGGACAAAAGTGTGATTTACATTATCTTTTAATGCGTTTTTTGTGGCAGGAGCTGCTGGGGCGTCTGATAATTCTTAACATACTGCTGGGGTAGGTTATTACGAGCACCCTAAAAACAAGGGGTTACAGACTTAATGCGCGTGGGCTTGTACTTGAGCGTCGTCGCTACAAGAAATTTTGCAAAGAGCTTGTAAGCTATTGTTTTCCTTAGGGGAAAATTCACACTCAAAAAGTAGGGGTCATATTGACTTTCATTTACTTAGTTTTTCTATACTTATATATGGGGGTAAAAAGTAAAGAGAGAGGGGAGAGTAGTGCGACGGCTCCCACTGTGGAATACAGCGGCCAGCCCGTGGGACCCACGCAGGGTATCCCGTACCTGCGCCCGTCGGTATTTTTTGCCATTATAAAAAGAAAATCCCCATTCTGTAAGTCCAACCGTCGTAAGTACTTGTTTTTGCAGACTATTTCTTGTAAAATAACTTTAGAAGTCTCTCCTTGACTTACAGAATTTTTAAAAAAAGTGCCCTATTCTGTAAGTGGACACCCCTCTAAGTATTTGTTTTTGCAGACTATTACAGAATAGGCCCAAAAAAAAGTGCCTCGAAATGTAATAAGGCTTTAAAAACAACCACTTAGACCACTTTTGACCATATTGGACTTCTTTAGTTATTTTATTCGAACTCCCTTGGATCATCAAATCAGGAGATATCCGCCTTGGGACCCTCTTAGGGGTACGTTAACCTTTTTGGGAACATACCTCCCTTTTCAGGATATACTCCACCCTCGAGCCCTCAAAATCCCACGAATTGGTCCCTTTTGAGGGGTACTCAACCCTCGAGCACTCAAAATTCCAGGAATACTCAACCCTCCCACAAAGAAATTTCCACGAAAAGGTAAGAGCAAACACAACTTGCCCTACGATTTCTCACGCGTTATACTGGTTTTAAGGGCAGTTGCCCTTCAACCGTAGTTCCACCCACTCATAGAGGAAGTCCATCATATGGAACACAGACCGCTGAGCGAAATCGCCTATGAAATCCGTCAAGACTGGCAAAAAGTCAACTACGCGGCTGTCCCGTATTTGGAAGCCATGTCCTACCTGAATCAGATAACCGATAATTATATACATGAAAGCGGTAAATCTGTCGTCCTGTACTTTCTCAGCAATGCAAGAACCTGGAAGGGTGACAAAGCAAGGGAAATCAAAGCAGAATTGAAGAAAATAGCCGGTATCTAAATTCGCTCTCAAACCTATGGGTGTCCGGGGGCGGGTTGCGGGAACTACTACCTCCTACGTGACTGGCTTCTTGGACGCCCACCTGTAGACCATCGTTCTGTCTACGATATCATAGTCTTTTCTCGCCTTTGACATCTCCTTCTGGACATCTCACGACCGACTTGTCGCCTCATAGGGTCGTCAATCATCATCTAGGCGAGTGTTTTTAATGATCCCGAGTTTATGGAAACAACTTCCGGCGAGCAAAACCAATGATCACGAGAAGTTGAAACAACTTCCGGCGAGCAAAACCAATGATCTAGAGTATTTGATGCTGACCCTGCGACATCTCACACCCGACCTCCGCCCTCGGCGAGATGTCCCCCGACATCTCCTTCTGGACATCTCGGCCCTGAGTAAGGAGAGCACCGCCACGCTTCTCTGCCGGCCTACCCGCTACCCTTACCTACCCCAGCCCCCTAGAGTGCTCTGAAGAGCGCCACAAGCGGCCCTAGAGCACTCTACGCCGTTTTGCTGGCCTACGTGCGCGCCCATACGCACGGGCGAGTACCGACCCGACATCTCGGGCGCAAGTAGAACTTGCCTTTTGAGAACTCTGGGTGTACGCTGTAAGTGTGGGCAACCACCCACTCACGTTTAGGGGTAGTAAAGATGCAAGAGATACCCACACTGACTCAGCAATTAGCACAGCTTTGGGAGCTGGGGTTGGTGACCGGAATCCTCCCAATACTGGCTTTTGCCGCGATTTACCACACAATTGACCGTTGGAGAAGCAAGAAATGAAAAAGTATTGCCTGGAGTACCAAGTAGCCCCCGCTGATTTTGAAGCTGTGGACAAGCGGCTTAGGACCGTAATTGCCGACCTTGGGGGCACCATTCAGGGGTCCGGCTACCATTTGCAAGCCAATTTGCGTGAAATTGACTTTACCTGGGACCAGCACATTGGATTCATGGAGGACGAATTGCTGGCTGTTGCGGAGCAAATGCCGCAGCGAATTGACCTTTTTGCCATAATTGAGGTGTAACAATGGACAAGCAAGAGAAATATGCCCTTGGGTACGAGGTTGATCAACTGGCAAAAGAGTCGCCAATCATGAAGTT
>SKHG01000033.1 GCA_007117035.1 Candidatus Campbelliibacteriota bacterium | reverse complement strand
CACGAGCGGCAGGGAGCGGGCAAGCTACGACATTGAGATTGACGTCAGGAACCCCAATCCGCTTGTCAGCAGGTTTCAGCAAAGCGTGCTTGAAGCCGGCGAGGCGCGGACGTTTGACTACGAGCCGCACGGCATCGCCGGCACAAACACCGGGATGCTGGAGCTCTCCTCCATCCCTCCGGTTGACTTTGGACGCAGGCTCAAATACCTGGTTGACTACCCGCACGGCTGTGCCGAGCAGGTTGTGTCGTCGGCTTTCCCACAGCTCTTTCTGGATGCGGTGATGGAGGTTGACGCGGCCATGCAGGCGCGCTTGCGCGACAATGTGACATCGGCCTTGCGCACCATTGCCGCTTACCAGCTGCCATCGGGGGGCATCGGCTACTGGCCTGGCAGCCGCCAGCCGGATGACTGGGCCACCACCTATGCCGGGCACTTCATGCTGGAGGCTGAGGCGAAGGGCTTCGCCCTGCCGCCGGGACTGCGCAGCAACTGGCTGCGATACCAGCGCAATGCCGCACGCAACTGGTCGGCACGCGACGACAGGTCGCCATACGGCGGTAACGACTTTAGCGACCTTGCCCAGTCGTATCGCCTCTATGCGCTCGCCCTGGCAGGACAAGCAGAGATGGGCGCCATGAACCGCCTGCGCGAAATGTCGTCGCTGAGCCTGCAGGCCAGGTGGCGACTGGCAGCGGCATACGCCATGGCAGGACAGCCCGAAGCAGCACAGCGGCTGATCGACGGAACGACAACGCAACCGGAAGCATATTCACCCTTCAACAGAACCTATGGCAGCCGCGAACGCGACCTGGCCATGATACTCGAAACCCTCACGCTGATGAATAAACGTGAAGAAGCCATCCCCGTCATGCAAAGGATATCCGACGCGCTATCGGCAGATCGCTGGATGAGCACGCAGACAACGGCATACTGCCTGCTGGCCGTTGCCAGGTTTGCGGGAACTGCCGGTATCTCCAATGAGATGCGGTACGAGTACGTGCTGGAAGGCGGGAAAACGGTGCAGGGCAAAACACAGCTTCCGCTCGTGCAGGTGCCACTGGAGATTACAGGTGTTTCACCTGCTTCGGTGAGTGTTACCAACAAGGGCGAAGGCATGCTGTTTGCACGGCTGATGCTTACGGGCATTCCTGCCACCGGCATGGTGACCGCCGAAGAGAGCAACCTGCGCATGAGCGTGGCTTACAAGGGCATGGATGGCCGTTTGATTGACATCCGGCGCATTGACCAGGGCACGGACTTCATGGCCGAGGTGAGCATCACGAACCCCGGCCAGATGGGTTACCTGTCGAACCTGGTGCTGTCGCAGCTGTTCCCGTCGGGTTGGGAGATCCATAACATGCGCATGGATGAAGTGGCATCCGTTCACCAGGCGAGCATCCCTGCCTACCAGGATGTGCGCGACGACAGGGTGCATACCCACTTCAACCTGGCAGCCGGTGAAACGAAAAGCTTTGTGGTGATCCTGAATGCGGCCTACCTGGGTCGCTTCTTCCTGCCCGGCGTTTTTTGTGAAGCGATGTATGACAATAGGGTAACGGCGCGGAGCCCCGGACTGTGGGTTGAGGTGGTAACACCGGGGATGTAAGGGGGATTCATGGTTACGGGTTTCTGGTTGCTAATTTCTAATTTCTGGTTTCTGATTGATGGAATATGAATGTTGGTTTTGCATATCGGTTGCGGGTGTGGCATTGGGTGCTGCTGGTGGCTGGCGTGTGTTTTGCCGGTTATTGGTTTTCGCTCCCGCGGGTGTTGTTTCCTGATCCTTACAGCACGGTGATTGTTGACCGTCAGGGTGGGTTGCTGGGCGCGCGCATTGCAGATGACGGGCAGTGGCGCTTCCCGCTGGTTGACTCGGTGCCGCATCGTTTTGAGAAGGCCTTGTTGACGTTTGAAGACAGGTATTTTTATTATCATCCCGGAATCAATCCTTTGGCTACGGGGCGTGCTTTGGTGCAAAACATCAGGGCTGGCAGGACGGTAAGTGGTGGCAGCACGCTGAGCATGCAGGTCATTCGCTTGTCGCGAAGGCATCGTCCGCGCACCGTCACTGAAAAAGCCATTGAAATGATGCTTGCCACCCGCCTGGAGCTGCGCCATTCTAAAAGAGAGATTTAGCAACTAAATGCTTCACACGCTCCCTTCGGCGGCAATGTTGTAGGTCTGGATGCTGCCGCATGGCGTTATTTCGGACGGTCGGCGCACGAGCTTTCGTGGGCGGAGGCCGCCGTGCTGGCAGTGCTGCCCAACGCGCCATCGTTGATCTTTCCGGGCAGGAACGAAGCGCTGCTGCTACGGAAACGCAACCGCCTGCTCGAACAGATGCACAGCCGCGGATACCTTGACTCGCTCAGCTGTGCGCTGGCCAAGGCCGAACCGCTGCCCGGAAGGCCCTGGCCGCTGCCCATGCACGCCACGCACCTGCTCACTCGTGCCGGCAACACCATGCCTGGCCAGCGCACGCATACCACTATCGACCCCTATCTCCAGGAAAGGGCAACGCAAATTGCGGAAGCACATCACCAGGTGATGCGCGCCAACGAGGTGCACAATGCCGCTATCCTTGTGGCCGATGTAAAAACGGGGGAGGTGCTCGCTTACGTGGGTAATACTTTCAACATGCAAAACCCTTATCACGGCCAGCAGGTTGACGTGATCACCGCGCCACGCAGCACCGGCAGCATCCTGAAACCT
>SKHG01000022.1 GCA_007117035.1 Candidatus Campbelliibacteriota bacterium | reverse complement strand
TGGTGAGATTCTATGCGATAGCCTTCGAGGTACAAATATTTTCTGTTCTTTTATAGATATCGTGGCAAGAACAGGATGGACAACCGGGGACTTGAAAAATGGCATTAATGAAGCACCACTTGAGGAGGTTTACGATTTGGTTTCTCTTTTAATTGGTGTTAATAATCAGTTCAGAGGATTATCCATAAATGATTACAAAAGAGAATTGGAAGATCTCATCGAACAAGCCATTGCATTTGCAGATGATGACCATCAGAGGGTATTTGTCCTTTCTATACCGGACTATGGAGTGACACCATTCGGCATCAGAAGAGATGGTACTGGAAGAATATCAGATGAAATTGATGCATTTAATGACACTAAAAAAGAAGTCTGTGCTGCCTACAATGTATCATATTTTGACATTACTGAAATCTCAAGAATGGCAGAAGACGACCTGTCCTTATTGGTATCAGATGAGCTCCATCCATCTGCTAAAATGTACGCCCTTTGGGTAGATGTTGTTTTTGATCACGTAAAAGCAATAATAGCAGAGTAAGTGTAGCGTGTGAGATGCTTTTCTACATAAAGTGTCTTATGAAAAATTCATAGCTTCTTACTCCCATCAATCCCAGTCCACCAAGACATAGAGGATATATAATGTAAAGGAATAGAAGATTTGGCCAAGCTAAAATCTTGTTGGTCTCTCCGAAGCCCTTGTCTGCAATACTATTCAGATAGCCATACCATGTCTCAATCCCAAGTTTTGAACCTAGTCCATTGATCAAGATAGCACCAATCAATATGATGATGCCAGACCAAAGTGTTAATAAAAAAGCATTTATCATTCTGATTCCCTTTTATCATCGAGCTCTTTTAGTTCTCGATTGATATTTTTTATAGAAATAATAGAAGGCAGCATGCCTGAAATAAAAACTAAAGGGATAATAGTGACTTCCGGCTGAAATGGCACTGAATTGTTTTTGAAATGATTGATGATGTACACAGAACTGATCGCTAAAAGTAAGCCAACAGTACATACAATCACATAATGTGTCTTCTTTGCTTTTTTAAGTTTTTTTGGATTGGGGTTACCAAGGGACATTTCTGAAAAATTTTATTGACAATAAAATGAGTTAGCTATTTGTGTTTAAAAAAAACAACTTTATTGAATTGGGAGCGCAATCTAATAATATTGTTGCAAAATAGGTAGTTTCAGAAAGAAAAGTTTTAAATATTTTTTTAAAATCAATAACGATTGATAAAATTAGAGTTTTTGTATATGTAAGAAGTACTTTTTTTTTGCCTTTGTGATTGGATGCTATTGTATTTATTAAATTGCAAGATAGTCTATGCCAAAAGTAAATAAGCATAAAACAATATTAGTCACCTTGGTTAAAATTGTCACTGAGCTGAAAACGCTACTTGCCGGAAAACTGTATAAAAACTTTTCTTTTGTTAGACTCTTACTTCGGTGGGTTTTTGTCGGATTTTTGGTCAGCGTTTGAAGAGGGTAGGGTATGGGTACTTTTTTCTAACTCATGCAGTAGGTGGGAGTAGTCCCCTGATTTTTCAATTTGCATGATGTCACTTTGCTTTTCGAGGTTTTCCAACATCGCCATGCCCTCATCGGCATAATGGGCATTTTTTAAGTCAACCTGATCCATGAAGTTGGAAGAAACGTCCATGAATCTGTCTATCTCCCCAATCTTTGAAGCGATATCATCAGCCATAAATTCCAATGCTTTTTCAAAGTTGTCCATGGAGCGACTTTCTCCTATGACTGACTTGGCAGATGCCATAGGAGAGTGGCTGGTTTTTATGGCGTTGTACTCTTCCTCTTTGACTCTGACCTGGAAGACTGTATCCTCAAGCACGATTTCTGTGGTTTTGTAGACGCGTGTCAATAGTTGATACAGGTTTTGCATACGGGTCAATAGCTCACGGTACCTTTCGTTAGAGTCTCTAAGTCTGGCTGCTTTACGGGTAGATAGGATGATGGCTTTTTCATTATTGCCTGACTTTGCAGTGGCAGCCCGTTCCAATTCTCTATCGATAACACGTTCATTTTGCCTGATAAGGGATTCGATTTGTCGAATTTGTGTTCTAAGTTTTCCAATCTGCACACTCATGTTTCTCACCTTTTTTTTGAGATTATTGACGTGGCCTTTCATGATGTGTATGGGGCTATGCTTGATGAAGATTCCGGTAATAGCCCTTATGATTGACTTGAATCCATAATTTATCAATTGTCTGGTCTGCCTGTCAAAAAGGATAAAACCTATAAGTCCTATCAGAAAAATTACGACTGAAAGGCTGAGCACACTTCCAATAATTGCATTCAAAATGGGTAATAATATATACAAACCATAGCCAATGCCACCAGCCAATAATACAAGTACCAAAAAGCCAATCAGCTTTTCTGCAGATCCCCATATTTGGGGTGTGCTATTGTTGCCCATTTTATAAGTTTTAGAGTAATTCGTCAAATGTCGAAAGGTCTTGATCGATTTCTTCAATGAGGCTTTTGTAGGTATTAACAAACTTATCCCTTGAATTCATTATTCTCGACTCTGCATCCTTTATGTCTTGATCTGTTTTATCAATACGGTTTTGGCATTCTTCAATTTTCAGTTCAAGCTTTTTGATTTGTTCACGACATTGTAGAATGACTTCCTTTAATTTATCAGCTTCATTTTTCCTGGTATTGATGCGATCATTGATTTGATCTTCTAATG
>SKHG01000081.1 GCA_007117035.1 Candidatus Campbelliibacteriota bacterium | reverse complement strand
GATGAGATGCTTTCCGACGCTGGACAGCTTGAGGGCATCATCCGTGAATCGTTTGTGTCCGAGTTCGGCTTCCTGCTTGACGATGCCATCATCAACGGCACCGGCGCGGGTCAGCCCCTTGGCATCCTGAATAGCAGCGCTTTGGTGACGATTGCACAGGAAACATCACAGGGCGCAAAGACCATCGTTCCCTTGAACGTCCTGAAGATGTGGTCTGCATTGTTTGCTGACAGCCGGGCCAGCGCCGTATGGCTGATCAATCAGGAGCTGGAACCTTACCTCCATTCAATGCGCTGGACGGACAGCAACAGCATCTGGCCGGTGTATCTGCCTCCGGGCGGGTTCTCCAACAGCCCATACGGTACGCTGTTTGGCCGTCCGGTTATGCCGATTGAGCAGTGCCAGGCACCGGATACCAAGGGTGACTTCTACCTTGCAGACTTTGCCAATGGGTACGTCTTGGCTGAAAAAGGCGGGATTCAGTCGGATATGAGTATTCATGTCCGATTTATATATGATGAGTCGGTTTTCCGGTTCGTGATGCGAGTGGACGGCCAGCCCGTGCGCGCATCCGCATTGAGTCCGTTCAAGGGCACCGCGAACAGCCTGAGCCATTTCGTAGTGCTGGCAGGCACCAGGGCATAATACATAACCGGCCCTCTTAACCGGGGGCCGTAAATACGGAGGGTTATAAAATGTATCTTGACGAACAATACAAAATAGTGCCGCTGATGGCTCCCGCGGATCATGGCGGAAGCACGAACAGCGCGGGCTTGGATATCTCCAATGCCCACCATGTCACGATCATCATGCTTTTGGGCGCGCAGACCAACGCCCTTGCACAGGTCAATATTAAATACGGCACGGCGCATGGAGCGATGGCAGCTGATCTGCCTACCCTGTACGCATGGCGCACCAACGCGGATATCGGCGCAGTGGCAGGCGATAAGCTAACCAACGCCGTTACCCGTGAAGCCGGTGAAGAGTATTTCTTTATACCGGCAAATGACAACCGCATGATCGTTATTGAAGTGCCGGTTTCAGAGATTCCTTCCGGCAACAACTGGATTCGGGTTGAGATTGGCGACCAAGGGACAGACACCTTTGCCAGTATCGTGGCGATTGTTCAGCCTCGCTACCAGCCGCTCGCAACCGCTGTAAGGCTTGCATAAACCAACTGTCGGGGTGGCCTTTCGGGGCTGCCCCGGCTTTAAAGAGGCAACGTTATGCTGAAGCATGAAAAGCAAGAGATCACGGAAGAAACGAAAAACCTGATCAAAAAGGCGGTTGATGAGTTGCGGCGCGAGTTTGAGAAGAAACTTGCCGCATTGCAGAAGCAGGCCGAAAAGCCGGAGAAACCGGCGAAAAAATAAGCCTTACCTGATCGAAAAAGGGAGATCACTATGGCAGCAGCAATGATTTTACGGGCCTCCAGATACCTTGGCCTGTCCACAGACACGAAACCTATCGACTGCGATGTCGGCTCCACGTTCTTCGAGTTCAATACCGGCTACATGTTCATTTGGAACGGTTACGCATGGGTGCCGAAATCTTACATGCCGGAAACCACCGTTAATTACAAGCAAGTATCGCTCCATCATACCGATCCTGCCGGTGACAAGACTGTCGATGTGATGACGGCAACGGCGCAAGACCTGTTTATCGACGCGGTTATCATCCATGTTCCCGATGATTTGTCTGAAGTTGCCACGTTTACCGGGCTTTCAGTTCAAACAGACGATGATACGCCTCTTGTGATCATGTCAACGACAGATGGCGCAAAGGCCAAATTAACCGGCGACTTCTATCATGTATATCGCGGCCCGGTGGTGACGGCGGCAACAAAGAAGATCCAGCTTACCATCAAAGCGGCCACAGCAGGAAGCGGCAAGGTTGCCGATGTAACCGTGCTATGGCGGCCCGTGGTTGCTGGCGGATATTACCTGAACGCATAGGTGCTACATGTACCGACTCGAACGCATAACATCCCGATCATTAGCGCTTGACCTGGCGGAAGTCAAGGTACATCTGCGCGTCGATCACGACACGGAAGATAACTATATCTCCGACTTGATCTACGCCGTGCAGGACATGCTTGAACCTCCCGACGGATGGCTTGGCCGCGCGCTTGCCCGTGCCGACTATCGGCTGACTTTACCGGGATTCTCAAGCATTATCAAGCTGCCAGCGCCGCCGTTCGTTGAACTGAAAGCGTTCAAGTATTTCGATGTGGACGGTGACGAGCAGACGGTTGACGCTGACGATTACCGTGTGATTGAAAAAGACATTGCATACATCGAAATTGTCAGCGGGAAGGCATGGCCGATGTTGCAAAGTGGCAGGCTCGATCCTGTTAAAGTAGAATACACCGCAGGCTACAACGGATCGGCAAACGTCCCGCAAGCCATACGTCAGTATATGATGATGCAGATATCGCAGTTGTACGATATGCGGTCCCTGGTCAACGCGCAGCAAGTCCGCAGAACTCCGTATGTCGCCAATATGCTGGAAGGTTGGAGGGTGCGCTTGTGATTGATCCCGGCAAACTTGACACTCCGATTGAAATACAGGCGTTGACGATCACGGAAGACGCTTACGGAACGCCGGTTGAATCTTATGCAACGGTGGCGGGAAGTCCTAAATGGGCGCAGTTTATTCCGCTCCGCGGCGCTGAGGTGGTCGAAATGCAAAAACGGACTGCCAAGCAGACGTTTAAGCTACGCAT
>SKHG01000054.1 GCA_007117035.1 Candidatus Campbelliibacteriota bacterium | reverse complement strand
TACTACAACAAAACTAAGAATTCGAGACATAAGATGGGAAGAGTTCTAGAAAAACTAAAGTTATGGGTTCAGACAAAAACCATCCTTTTTAAAGGATGGTTTTTGTTCTTCTAGTAAACTATAAGTTAGGGTTTAACAAACCTTCTTTTGTATAGTCTCTGTCCTTTCTCGAAAGCCTGCTCTGCTTTTATCTTACCTTTGAAACCTGTAATCTTAACCTCTTTACTCTGAATCTTTTTGTATGTTGAATAGAAATGTTCCATTTCTTTTAGAGTGTGCTTTTGTATATCTTTAAGGTCTTTTGTTTCGTTCCAGCGAGGATCATCAGTTGGTACTGCAATAACTTTGTCATCACGGTCACCATCATCAATCATATTCATTATTCCAATTGGTCTACATCGAACAATAATCCCAGGAACTAATGGATATGTTGTTAAAACAACAACATCCAACGCGTCATCATCATCCCAGAGAGTTTGTGGAACAAAACCATAATCAAAAGGGAAGTCTTGGGCAGTGTGCATAACTCTATCAAGAGCAATTAAACCTGTTTCTTTATCAATCTCGTATTTATTTTTACTTCCTCGAGGAATCTCGATGATAACTGTCATCTCTTCTTTTGTTCCTGGTGAAATATCGTGCCACAGATTCATATTTTATTTATTTTATGCTTTTAAATATCTTTCAAGTATAACAGAGTATGTTTTTGGAGTGTAGTTGTTGAGACTAGGATTTTTCTTCAGTACTCTCAGGTTCTTCGACTTTAGTTTCTTCTGCTGGAGTTTCTTGTTTTTCTGTCTTTTCTTCTGTTGGAGTCTCTGCATCTGTGTTTTCTGCCTTTGTTTCAGTGGATTCTTCTTCCTCGATAGTAACTTCGCCATCAGTTTCAGCTTGAGCTACAGATTCACCTTGTGCTGAACGAATATCAATCTTCCAACCAGTTAACCTAGCAGCTAAACGAACATTTTGGCCACCTCGTCCAATAGCCAAGGATTGTTGATCTTCTTGAACTTCAACATGAGCCTGTCCAGTTTTTTCATCTATCTCAACCGACAAAACACGAGCAGGAGACAAAGCATCAGCCACAAACTCAGCCGGATCATCAGAGTGTTCAATAATATCAATTTTTTCACCACCAAGTTCACTCATAACAGTAGAGACTCGAACACCTCTTTGTCCAACCAATGAACCAACTGGGTCGATACTGTCGTCGTGTGAAACAACTGCAATCTTGCTTCGAGAACCTGGTTCTCGAGCTACCTCCTTAATCTCAACAACCTTACTAGAAATTTCTGGAGTTTCAATCTCGAACAACTTCTTTAAGAAAGTTGGATGAGAACGAGAAAGTTTAAGGAAAATACCTTTTGGACTCTCCTCTACTTTATAAAGATAAGCTCTAATTCTTTCACCTTGTCGGTATCTTTCACCTCGAATCTGTTCCTCAAACGGTAAAAGACCAGTAGCTCGGCCCATATCAACAAAGATATTACCTCTTTCTACTCTCTGGACACTACCACTTACTATGTCGCCCTCCCTCTCTCCAAACTCACTCAGTACAGAAGAACGTTCTGCTTCACGAATTTTTTGCATAATAACCTGTTTGGCTGTCTGAGCAGCAATTCTTCCGTACTCCCCCTTAGATTCTAGTGGAAATGAGATCTCTTCCTCAATCTCAGCATCTTTTTTAATCTTTCTGGCATCTTCTAGGAGGATATGTTGTTCTGGATTGAACAAGATTTTACCTTCCTCAATCATTTTTCTTCTGTCTTCTTTGTCTAAATCACCATCAATAATGACTGAGTCTTCTGCGACCACAATCTTGACCTGTTCCAGATCGGTTTTACCAGAGTTAATATCGAAATGAGACCGAACAATCTGGCCTTTTTTCCCATACTCTTTTTTGTATGCAGTAGCAATTGCTCCTTCAATAGCCTCGATTATCTTTTCACGTGGAATACCACGCTCTTCTTCTAGTTGATTTAAAATTGAGTTTACTACTTTTAGATCTATCATATTGTATGTATTTAATGTGTAAAATTATTTAGAGCTTTGTTTTTTAAAAAAACAAAGCTCGCTTTCTTGCGAACTTCGATAACTTAATAATAAGCCCGAGAGGTAGCTTTTGTCAACACCCAGACACTCGGCAATGTTGGTTGGTATCTGGTATACTGTAGTGTAATGCAGATTAAACCTGAAAAAATAAAAGATTTTTTGATCGATTCCGGATTAATATCGAACGAGGATTTTACAAAAGTTCACGAAGACTCAAAAAAGAGTGGAAAGGATCTGGAAGAATTACTAGTCAGTAGTGGTTATCTTAGTGAAAATGACCTAATTAGAACTAGGGCATATATTCTGGGTCTACCATTTGTTAACCTGAAAGGTGAGCAGATTGATTTTAAAATTCTTTCTCTAATTCCAGAGCCAATTGCTCGTAACCACAACATCGTAGCTTTTCGTAAGCAAGAAAAAACTTTGGAAGTTGCGATGTTAAACACAAACGACTTAACTGCGATTGATTTTATAAAAAAGAAAACTGGGTTAAAGATTCTTCCTCGTTTAACTGACAAGGAGTCTATAAAAAGTGCTTTGATGCAGTATCAGAAGAGTTTGCAAGCTGAATTTGGTGATATTATCCAAAAAGAAGCTGGTGCGATAGAGACTATTTCAGAAGGTGAAGAAGATATGTCGGAAGAAGATTTGAAGAAATCTGCTGAAGATTTACCAGTTGTGAGAGTGGTAGAGACCTTGCTAAAGCACGCTATAATCCAGAACGCTTCTGATATTCATGTAGAGCCTATGGAAGAAAAACTTTCGGTTCGCTATAGAATAGATGGTTTGTTGCACGAGACAATGGTTCTTCCTAAAGAAGCTTCAGCCAGTATCATTGCCAGAATCAAAGTATTGTCTAATCTAAAGTTGGACGAAAAACGTCTACCACAGGACGGACGCTTTAAAATTATTGTAAATAATGAAAATGTTTCTTTCCGAGTCTCAACATTACCAACATACTACGGAGAAAAAGCAGTGATGCGTCTTTTGCGTGGAAATGTTTCTGGAATGACATTGGAGTCATTGGGTTTTCACGACGAAGCACTTGAAAGTATTCATTCGGCTATTAAATCAACCACTGGAATGGTCTTAACCACCGGACCAACCGGTTCCGGAAAGACTACTACTTTGTATACCCTACTTGATATTTTGAATTCACCTGAAGTTAACATATCAACTGTAGAAGATCCGATAGAGTATCAAATGAAAAGAATCAATCAAACTCAAGTTCGACCAGATATTGGTTTTAGTTTTGCAAATGGTCTACGAACACTCCTTAGACAAGACCCCGATATTATCATGGTCGGTGAGATTAGAGACGGTGAAACTGCTTCATTGGCAGTCAATGCTGCTTTAACAGGACACTTAGTGATCTCAACCTTACACACAAACTCGGCAGCTGGAGCCATTCCTCGACTGGTTGATATGAAGATTGAGCCATTTCTTTTGGTCTCAACTTTAGGTGTCATAATTGCTCAAAGACTTGTCCGTAAACTTTCCGACTCCAAAGAAAAGTACAACCTTGGTAAAAGTGAGATTGAGCAACTAGGTAAGACTATCGACCTTGATAAAATGTTGAAGTACCTAAAAGAAAAAAAAGTGGTAAAAAGTGATGAAACCTGGGAGACCATTCCTTTTTATAGGCCGAAAGAAAATGACGAAGGAGATGGGTATAAAGGTAGAGTTGGTCTTTATGAGGTTCTAGATGTTTCTGAAAGTATCAAAAGATTAATTTTAGAAAATGCCTCAGATGAAAAAATAGAAAAACAAGCAAGAGAAGAAGGAATGTTAACTATGATAGAGGACGGTCTTTTCAAGGCAGTTCAAGGTCAAACTTCCTTAGAGGAAGTCTTCCGAGTTGCTTACGAGTAATTTAATTTAATATGGCCCAGTTTAAAGTCAAAGCCCTTAAAAGTAATGGAGAGAGGTATGTTGAAACCATACAGGCTGAGAGTGCAGATATTTTGCGTGAAGAACTGGAAGCAAACGGTGAGCAAGTCATCTCAGTAACACTCGAGGAGAAAAAAGAAAACTGGCTGAAGTCTATTTCTTTTGGTGGGGTTAAGAGTCAGGAGAAAATAACTGCAACAAAAAACCTCTCGACTATGCTCAAAGCAGGTATTTCAATATCAAGATCTCTTTTGATATTAAAAAGACAGGCTCGGAACCAAAAGTTCGCTAAAATATTGTCTGATGTTCACGAACAGATTGAAGGTGGAAGCACTTTCAGTGATGCACTAAAGAAACATTCTGAGTTTTCGCCACTGTATGTATCGATGGTTCGTTCGGGAGAGGAGGGGGGAAATCTACACAAGGTTTTGATGACATTGGGTCAGCAGATGGAGAAAACTGATCAGTTAAAAAAGAGGGTAAAAGGTGCGATGATTTATCCGACTGTGATTTTTTCAGTTATGATAATCATTGCATCATTGATGTTGGCTTTTGTGGTACCAACTTTGGTCAGTACTTTTGAGGGTGTTGGTGTTGAACTACCAGCCTCAACTCAGTTTATAATTTTTATCAGTAACAGCATACTGAACCATACTTTGTTGTTGATTGTTCTTTTCTCTGCTTTGATTTCTGGTGTCTATTACTCGATTGCTAAAACCACTCGAGGTAAAAGATCTTTTGATTTTTTCATCCTACACATTCCAGTCATTAAGAATATGGTAAAAGAAGTTAATGCTGCGCGAACATCCAGAACTCTCTCTTCTCTTTTGGCATCCGGAGTTGGTATGGTTGATGCTCTTGAGATAACTGGCGACGTAATTCAAAATTCATATTTCAAACCTGTTTTAGCTGAAGCAGCTAAAAAGATTCAAAAAGGTGATTCTGTCTCTGCCGTTTTTATTAAATACGAACATCTATACCCTGTCTTGGTTGGGGAGATGATGTCTGTTGGTGAGGAGACTGGAAAAACCAGTGAAATGTTAATGAACATTGCAGATTATTTTGAGAATGAAGTTGATCAAAAAACCAAAGATCTCTCAACCATAATTGAGCCCGTTTTGATGGTTTTGATCGGAGCGGCAGTCGGTTTCTTCGCTGTTTCTATGTTGGGTCCAGTGTACTCAATTATGGATCAGATATAATATGAATTTCTTTAATCTTAAGAACATAAAATTGAAAAAGGAGTTTAGCAATAAAACTGTTAAAAGACAGAGAGGTTTTACCTTAATGGAAATTATATTGGTCATCTCTTTGCTTGTTCTAATTGCTGGAATCACATCTTGGGCTCTTTCTGGTTTTGGTAATAGCCAAGCTCTCGATCGAGACACAACTGCAGTCGGTATGTACATCAAAGAGGCAAGAGCCTTAACGCAAGGTTCGTTCGAGGATAATCAGTACGGGGTAAGTTTTTATACCGATCGAGTAGTTCTTTTCTCGGGTACTGAGGAGAATGAAAACTCCATAATCAGGATTCACGAATTTCATACTTCTGTTGAGATTGAGAGTTATTCATTACAAAACGAGACAAACAAAATTGTTTTTGAACGCCTAACCGGGTCACCATCAACCCAAGGAACAGTCACTCTGCGATCCTCTCAGAGCAACCAAGACAGGGTTCTTTCGATTTCCTCGTTAGGAATAGTTGAGAGTGTTAATTAGGTAATAGATTTTATGTTTTTGAATAAAAAGATAAGTAGGTTTGATAACAGAACTAAGTCTTCTTCCGGTTTTTCTTTAGTGGAGGTTATCGTTGGGCTTGCAATATTCTCAACAATGGTTGCAACTTTGATTGGATCATACATTCTATATTTTCAGGTTTCAGTCAACAGTCCAAACAACCTCTCAGCTATGCTTTTGGCTCATGAAGGAGTCGAGGTGGTTAGAGTCTTAAGAGATCAAAGTTGGGAAAACATTTCTATGCTTGAGAATAATAGAGAGTATTACCTAAATTTTCAAAATGGAGTTTGGTCCATACAAGAAGAGCCCGTTTTGGTAGGTGATATATTCACCAGGGTTTTGTTTATTGAAGATGTATATAGAGATGTAGATGATAACATTACTTTAGTTGGAGGTAGTCCGGATCCTGATACTCTTTATTTGCGCGTTGAGGTATTTTGGTCTGGTGTTTTTGGTGATTCCACTAGAGATATTTCGGCCTACATAACTAACATTTTTAAAGATGAACAATAGAAATAATATAAATTCTGTCATTACAAAAAAAACCAACAGGGGTTTCTCTTTGGTAGAAACTTTGTTCTATCTAGCTATTCTAGTTTTAATCTTGATTGTTATAGGCAACACCTTGTATGTCATCTCAAACTCGCAAGAAAGAGTAAACTCAGCACGTTCTATCGAACAGGCTGCGTCTCTTTCGTTAGATAACATTATTCGTAATCTGCGCATGTCCAAGAATTTGTTGAACAACTCTATATTTAATGAGAATTTTTCAGTTTTAAGTATCGAAAAAGAAGATGGTGAAAATATTTTATTTTTTGTTGAAAATGGCCGATTGTATTTTGGGGTTGGTGAGGTTGTGGAACCATTAACATCGAATGATATTGCGGTTACACGATTCGAGGTGCATCTTTTAGAAACTCCTTTTTCTATAGCAGTTAAAATTGAAATTGATATTGAAAGTCAGATGAAAGATAGAACCGTTAGTCAAACATTTTATTCGACGACACTTTTGCGTGGATCTTATATGGGTAAATAAAATATGTTTAGAAATATAAAAACTAAAGTAGATAATTTTTCAGACACAAAAAATCTGAGTAATGTTTTGTGTCGGACTCTTAATTATTCAGATCAGTCTGGTCAGGCTGTTATTACCTCTGTCTTGTTTTTTGTTTTCGTCACACTAATAATTTCGATTGGAGTTATATCTCCTGCTATCTCACACATAAAGATTTCTTCAACCACGCAAAATTCTATTAAAAGTTTTGCAGTTGCTGACTCCGGCGCTGAAGATGCAACATATAGGATTCGGAATGGTATGAACTATGAAGACCAGTACGTTTTATCGGTCGGTGATTCTGTTTCTAGTATTTTGATTGAAGGGATTGGTGAAAACGGTTTAAGAGTTTTTTCAGCTGGTGATGTCCAAGGGGTTTTTCGTAGAACTCAAACTGAGGTATTTGTAGATCAAGGAAATGCATTTCATTATGGGGTTCAGTCAGGAAATGGTGGTTTTATTATAGAAGGTGGTTCCACTATAGATGGTAATGTCTATTCAAACGGAGATGTGGTTGGTTCAGAAGGGTCTACCGTTACAGGTTCCGTGACCTCAGTAACCGAGATACTTGGAAAAGGAGGAAGTCGGTGGTGGCAACCCTTCAACGTTGAAGGTGATAGCTGGGCTCCGATTGTGAGACAAGTTGATACCGGTGGAACTGTTTATTGCCAGGAATCCATTAACAACTCACCACCACCAAAAGGAGTCTCGTGTGACACTTCAAGAGGAAATCCTACACCGGCTGAGTTTCCGATTTCAGATGAACTGGTTGATCACTTGAAAGAGATTGCTGATTTAGGGCAGTTAATAGAAGGAAACTACAGTGTTGGTTGGGCTGGAGATACGTTGGGTCCAGTAAAAATAACCGGGGATCTTTCAATAGGTGGTGGAGGAACACTAACTTTGACAGGCACGGTCTGGGTAGAAGGCAGTTTTACTGTTTCAGGTGGTGGTAAAGTTTATTTAGATGAATCATATGAGAATGAAAGTGGGGTTTTAGTTGTTGACGGTCGAGTAAATATTAGTGGTAACGGGCAGTTTCAAGGATCCGGCCAGCCAGGGAGTTATCCAGTAATAGTCACAACTAGCACATGTCCTATAGGACCTGATTGTGGAAATAATTCTGCTCTGTATATTACAGGTGGATCGGGAGCGGTTATTTTGATTGCTCAGAATGGGGAGCTTCACCTTCAGGGTGGTTCGGCGGCTAGGTCAATAATCGGTGAAACTATTCGGGTTAGTGGAGGAGGGACTATTAACTATGATTCGGGTTTGGCCGACCTTCTTTTTTCTTCCGGGCCTGGAGGAGGGTATAAGTTTTTTTCTTGGAATGAAGTAGAGTAAAATATATAGTTATGAATAAAAAGAAAAAAACATTTAAAAAACCAATTGTTGTAGGTAACTGGAAGATGGATCCTGCTAGTTTCACCGAAGCAAAGGAAATATTGTTTTCTTTAAAAAAGAAAACACCAAAATCATTGTCAGCTTCCGTAGTTCTATGTCCTCCGAGTGTTTATCTCCCTAAACTCTCTGCTTACACTCATCCAGATTTTTTGTCTTTTGGTGCCCAAGACTGTTTTTGGCAAACAGAAGGATCATACACTGGTGAACTATCAATACAGATGTTAAAAGACTCTGGAGCTGAGTGGGTGATTTTAGGACATTCAGAAAGACGTTCTCTTGGAGAAACTAGCGATATTGTAAACATGAAACTAAAGACCGTTTTAGAAAGTGGCCTTATTGCTATTTTGTGCGTCGGTGAAAAAGAACGCGATGATGAGGGGGAGTATCTTTCTTTTTTGCAGGAACAGTTAGCTTCCTCTATTAAAGACCTTGATCCAAATCTTTTGGGTCGGATGGTTATCGCGTATGAACCAGTCTGGGCTATTGGTCGTGACGATAATTTGGCTATGGAAGGATCTAATATTCACGAGATGACTATTTTTATTCGTCGAACCCTTTCAAATATTTTTGGCCGAGAACTTTCAGATCAGGTTCCTGTGATATATGGCGGATCAGCTACTCCAGAAAACATTGAAGACATAATCACAAACGGAAATGTAGACGGTGTATTGGTTGGCCGAGCCAGTCGCTCAGCTGAGGATTTTTCGGTTATTATAAAATCAGTAGTAAAGCAGTATGGAAATAAATAATAATATTTTAGAACAAGTTTCTCTCTCTGGTAAAACTGTGTTGATTCGTCTTGGAGTTAATGTACCAGTAAAAGACGGAAAGGTTGTAAACGATTTTAGGATTCGTAAAGTTTTGCCAACCCTAGAGTATCTGGTTGAGCAGGGAGCAAAGGTTGTTGCTATTTCACACATAGAAAACAAAGAAGGAAGTTCTTTAAGACCAGTGGCTGATTATTTGAATGAAATTCTACCGGTTCGTTTTGTTGAAGATTGGGATGTAAATAATGTTAAAGGTAAGGTTGGTCATATCTCCGAAGGCGAGGTTGTGCTTTTGGAAAATTTAAGATTTCATTCAGCAGAGAAAGAGAACGATAATGAATTTGCTCGTGTGCTGTCTTCCTTAGCTGATCTATATGTAAACGAAGCTTTCTCAGTTTCACATCGAATGCACACATCGATTGTTGGAGTACCAAAATTTATTCCAGGATATGAAGGTTTCTTGTTTCGTTCTGAAAGAGAAAATCTTTCAAAAGCTTTTGATCCCCTACACCCATTTCTTTTTGTTTTGGGTGGCGCTAAGTTCTCTACCAAAATTCCTTTAATAGAAAAATTTGTTAATCGTGCTGAAAAAATATTTGTTGGTGGTGCACTAGCACACTCATTCTTCGATGCTCAGGGTATGTCTGTTGGTCAGTCTTTGTTGGAGGTCGTCGAGAACGAAATCATAGAAAGATTGTTAAAAAGTAATTCGGTTATTCTACCAACTGATGTGGTCGTCTATGATTCGGAAAATGATAAACATAGAGTTACTAAACCAAGTGAAGTTCGCGACAATGAAATGATCGTTGATGCTGGTCCAGAGACTGTTAAGATTTTGTCAGCCGAAGTTACAAAATCTAAGTTTGTGGTTTGGAACGGCCCACTTGGAAATTATGAAAAAGGTTTTGACGGAGCGACTGTTGATCTGGCCAAAGCATTGTCTAGTTCTCAGGCATATTCATTAGTTGGTGGGGGAGATACTGTAGCTGCTGTTTCAGCGATTGGATCTGAGGATTCTTTTTCCTTTCTATCTTCTGGCGGAGGTGCAATGTTAGATTTTCTTTCTTCTGAGACATTGCCAGGGATTGAAGCATTGAAAGGTTCTCAATAGTTTTACTACAAAGCATTTTTTATCTTCTTTGCATTTTCCTTAAAATCTTTTTTGTCTCCTACAACATCTGAATTTGGAAAAACCCAGATGTGAGCGTGAGTAACTTCATCACCTACAACTTTACTCAAGACCCAGTCTGTTGAGAAAGCTTTTTTTTGAGCTTGGGCAATCTTTCGAACAACCTCAAAATATTTACCGACAGGTGGCACATCCCAGACCCAGCGAAAATGTTTTTTAGGAATAACTTGAGTGTGGCCAGGACTTTCAGGATTGATGTCTAAAAAAGCCAGAAAATCTTCGTCCTCGTAGACAATCTCAGCTGGAATTTCTTTTTTTATAATTTTGCAAAATATACAGTCTTGTTTGTTTGTCATTTTTTTAACTTATTGTTAAGGCTCTCAATACTTATTATGTTATCATATTGTTTACCTTAAAATAAAAGAGAATGACACAAAAGGAAACTGAAAAAATAATTGACGAATTGTTGAAGGATCGAGGAATAACAGATGAAAACAGAGAACGTTTTTTAGATCCTTCGTACGAGGAACACCTCCATGATCCTTTTCTGATGAAGGATATGGAAAAAGCCGTTCGGAGAATATTAGATGCAGTACAGAACAACCAACGAATAGTTATCTATGCAGACTATGATGCTGATGGTGTTCCGGGTGCTGTACTGTTTCATGATTTTTTTGACCTGATAAACTATTCCAATTTTGAGATATTCATCCCACATCGACATCTTGAAGGTTTTGGTCTAAAAACAGAAAAGATGAAAGAGTTTTCGGAACTAGACACAAACCTAATTGTAACTGTTGATTGTGGAGTTACTGATACTGAACCGATAAAGCTCGCTCAAGATTTAGGAATAGATGTTATTGTAACTGATCATCACGAACAACCAACTGTTCTACCTCCAGCCTACGCAGTCGTTAATCCTAAGAGGGAAGATTGTGATTATCCCTACCCCTTCTTGTGTGGAGCCGCAGTGGCGTACAAAGTTATTCAAGGTTTAATCGAACTTGGAAGTTTTGATCTTAAACCTGGAGTGGAAAAATGGATGTTGGATATGGTTGGCATTGCCACACTTTCGGATATGGTACCTCTACAAGATGAGAACCGAGTTTTGGCTCACTACGGATTGAAAGTTTTACGAAAATCCAGACGACCAGGTCTACGACAACTCTGTTACAGACTCGGACTCAATCAAGGAATGTTGAGTGAAGACGATATTGGTTTCATGATCTCTCCAAGAATTAACGCTGCATCTCGGATGGGTCACTCAATGGATGCTTTTCACCTTTTGGTTGAAAAAAATCAAGGTCGAGTCGAGGATCTTGTTAAAGAGCTAGAAAGAATTAATCGTCAGCGTAAGGGAGTTGTAGCTTCGATTGTCAAAGAAGTTAAACATAAATTAGAGAGTCGAGAAATCGGACCGGTTATTGTAACTGGTAGTCCTGACTGGCGACCATCTCTTTTAGGACTAGCTGCTAACTCAATCGCTGAAGAATTTTCCAGACCAGTATTTTTGTGGGGTAGGGATGGAGGAGATCTACTTAAAGGCTCTTGTCGTTCCTCGGGTGGAATTAATTTGATTGGTTTGATGGATCAAGCTGAGGGTGCTTTTTTGGAGTACGGTGGACATGCTTACGCCGGTGGTTTTTCTGTTTCGTATGAAGGAATTCATCAGTTAGAAGAAAAACTTACAAAATCATATAACGATAGTAAAAATATTTTAGTTGAAGAAGTAAAACACTCAGGGCATCTTATTTCAATAAGTTCTGTTTCTCAAGATCTGTTTCACGCATTGCAAAAGATTGGTCCTTTTGGGATAGCGAACCCAAAACCAATTTTTAGATTCGAAGATGTCTTGGTAAAAAATATTCGGTCTTTTGGTAAACAAGGAGAGCATCTGGAGGTAACTTTAGAGAATCAAGGTGGTGGATCGGTAAAAGCGATTAGTTTTTTTAACTCAGTTGAAAACCTTTCTGCTGAACCGTTGGTTAATCAGAAGATTAATCTTTTAGCATCTCTGGAGAAATCATATTTTCGTGGTCAGGCCGAACTGCGTCTACGCTTAATTGATGTCTTTTAATTTTGTGTCAATTTTAATGATTAGTCTGTGGTAAAATTTTACATATGAATAAAACAGATCAGAAAATAATTATTTTTACAGATGGTGCTTCTAGAGGAAACCCTGGTCCGGGTGGATGGGGAGCGGTGGTTGTTTTAAAAGACTCCGACGAGGTTGCGGAGCTTGGAGGAAGAGAAGACAAAACTACCAACAATCGAATGGAGCTTACTGCAGCTTTTAGTTCATTGGATTTTTTAAAAGATAAAGTTGGAGAAAAAAGTTTAGTTGAGATTCATACTGACTCGCAGTATTTAATTAATGGAATTACCAAGTGGGTTTTTGCTTGGCAACAAAATGGTTGGCAGACTAAAAACAAAACTGAAGTTTTGAATAAAGACCTGTGGCAGAAAATTTTATCAGTTGTTCAAAGCTACAATATTGATTGGCAGTATGTTGCTGGTCATTGTGGTGCGGTTGGTAATGAACGAGCAGATGATATCGCTACTTCTTTTGCTGATAAGATTCAAGGTAATCTTTTTGTTGGTAGTCTAAAAAATTATCCACATTCAATTTTGGACACTAAAGTTAAAAACACAAAAACCAAGTCATCTAGTTCAAAAGGAAAAGCCTATTCATATGTTAGTTTAGTAAACGGAAAAATAGAGACACACCAAACTTGGGCAGACTGTGAAAAAAGAGTTAAGGGTCAGAAGGCATTTTTCCGAAAGGCATTAAGTCCAACTAATGAAGAGGAAATAAAAAAAGAGTTTCAGGAAAAAATATAAAAAGTTAGCATTACCTCACTGCATTGTTTAGAACTGTTCGGCCTAGTCTAGTTTGGCTCAAAATAAAAACAACTGTGATCAGAATTAAATAGCTGATTAAAACAAAAGCCCAGTGATTTATTTCTAATGTGAAGTGGGCGTTGGGTAAGGAGTCGAGAGCTTGGCTTATATATATAGTGTACGAAGTTAAAATGTATGCTGGTAGAGCTAAAAGATAACCTAAAAAGGGTAGGAGTGTTCCACCGATAAGTATTAAAAACCCACTGAGTAAGATAAACGGAACTAAAGGTACTACTAAAATATTGGTGAGAGGTGCAACAATGGACAGGGTCTGAAAGTTGTAGATGATAAGAGGTAGAGTTGTTAAATGAGCAGAGAGTGTGATGGCTAGGATAGAAGTTATTCCATCAATCGGTCTGTCTAGAATTTTAAGCCTACTAAATTTTATAGTAAATCGGTTTATGATTTCTCGGAAGAAAGGACCGATAAATATAATACCGAAGACTGCTGAAAATGACAGTTGGAAGCCAACATCAAATTTTAGGAGTAGAGGATTAAAAAGAAGCATTAACGCACCCGCCACAATCAAAGCTCTGCCCGCAAAATATGTCCGTCCAGTTTGTTGCGCTAACAGAATTACAATACCCGTAATTGCAGCTCGAATTGCAGATGGTGGGGCGCCGACAAATATTACATAAGTTATCAAAAATAATCCTAAGATGTAGAAAGAGATGTTCCGAGGAATCATTAAAAAGGAGCTGAAAAAAACCATCAGTAGTCCAATAATTATAGTAATGTGCATACCAGAGATAGCGGTGATGTGACGAATTCCAGTTCGACTAAAAATGTCACTAATATCAACAGGTACCCGATATCCGTCACCAAGTGTCATAGCACCAATTATTGTGTTGTGCGGATAAGGTACAAAACGGTACAGAGTGTCTCTGACTTTTTCTTTGAAATTAAAAAGTATAGTTTTGAATACAGAACCGTTATCTTTTGTCAGTAAAATAATTTCTGGATAATACATCACAAAAGATATTCCTTCTTTTTGTAAGAACGCTCTGTAATCAAAAGATTGAAACACTGGAGGTCTTTCTAAATCACCATAGAGTTTCAGTTCGTCTCCGTAAGAGTATTTTGGATATCTTGGAGCGGTAACCAAAATAAGTTTATCGAAATTCTGAACCTTCAGGTGGTACTGGGTATGGTTTTTTCGAATTTGTGGTTCTCGTGCTACTGTTCCAGATATTTCAATCTTTATACCTTCAGTAATATTTAAATCCTCAGTCTTGCTGTGGTGGTAGAACCAAAACAAACCAAAGCAAAAAAAGATTATAATTAGTAATATAAAAAATATATTAAAAGTAGACGGTTTAAGAAAAGTATTTTTAGGTATCAATTCTTTAATTAGGGAGTAGAAAGGTAGTGATCCTAAAATGAAAGCAAATAAAATAGAAAGAAGTAGTAGAAGCCAAGTTAGAGAAACGAAGGAGGCTAAAGAAACTCCTAAAATAAAAGAGATAGGTAAACTGATATAACCAATTGGCTTAATCATTGATATAATTATGCTATGAACTCCATTTCATTAAAAGTGCCTTTTCTGATTGTGGTCTGTATCTTTTTGTTTTCAATAAATGTTTTTCTTTGGTCAATTGTTTATTCTGAAGACAGTCGAGAATTTTTAACTGTTATCTATCTTGATGTTGGTCAGGGTGATGCAACTTTAATCGAAGCACCAAACGGTAATCGTATGTTGATCGACAGTGGTCCGGGATCAATCATTATTGATGCGTTGTTTAAACACATTCCTTTTTATGATCGATCGATAGATGTAGTAATCTCAACTCATCCCCACGCTGACCACATTGGTGGTCTTGTGGATATCTTAGAGTATTTTGATGTTGGAGTGGTTTTGGATTCAGGTGTTAACTATGATAGTCAGACTTATCAAGAGTATCTATTGGCACTAGAAGAGAACCAGATAGATAAAATTTATGCTCAACGAGGAATGGTTGTAGTTTTGGATGATGAAGTTTGGGTTCCTATACTATTCCCAGATAGAAATGTTCAGAGCCTTAATGCTGACATGGCTTCAATCTGGAGTCGAGTTGTTTACAGGGATACAAGTTTTTTGTTTACCGGTGATTCGTTTGAGGGTATCGAGAGTTATTTAGCCTCGATTGATGGAGATCGATTAAAAAGTGATGTCTTTCAAGCTGGTCATCATGGTTCACGAACATCCAACTCGTTGTTGTTTTTAGCTACGGTCCTACCAGATTATTTTGTAGTTTCAGCTGGTTTGGATAATCGTTTTGGACATCCTCATCCTGAGGTTGTTGAAAGAGTAGATTATATTGGTTCTCAGATGTTAAGCACCTTCAACAAAGGTGACATAGTTTTTATTTCCGATGGAGAAACTATTAAATTAAAATATTAGAATTTAGTCATAAAATACTTGTTAGGTTGGTGGTGTGAGTTAAGGTTTTAAGAAAAAACACCTCTATTATATTAGAGGTGTTTTTTCTTTAGTTGGAAGTTTAAACTATATTAACCCAGCTTTTTTTAAAGTTGCGTAGGCTCCGTTTTTTTGAATAGTCTTCAAAGCGTTAGTTGATAGTTCAACTGTAATTGTTTTGTTAAGTTCAGGAACGAAGATTTTTTTCTTCTGGATATTAACTTTTCGTCTAACCTTACCGGTTGGATTAAACTGGGTAGCTCGAACACGGTTTGAGTATCGTCCTCCAACCTGACTCTTTTTATTTGATATTGGGCAAATTTTTGACATATTATTCTGTTCTTGGATTAAGTGCTGATTATGTTATCATAACGAGGTGGTTATGTAAATCTTTGCTTGTATACAAAATCTAAAAATAATCACATCACTATATTATGGGATTCATACTTATTATCATAATCTTGATACTTTCTGTGGTAATCCATGAGGTCGCTCATGGATATTCAGCCTTGTCTCAAGGTGACCCAACAGCTAAGTATGCAGGTCGGTTAACACTAAACCCCATCAAGCATCTAGATTTGTTTGGCTCTTTTATAGTTCCAGCACTCCTCTTTCTACTTTCGGCGGGTGTTATTTTGGGTTGGGCTAAACCAGTACCAATTAATCCGTATAACTTTAAGAATCAAAAGTGGGGGGAGGCTTGGGTAGCGGCAACCGGACCACTCTCGAACTTTTTTATAGCAATAATTTTTGGTCTGCTGATTAGATTTTCACTAGCTTATGATATCTTTCAGGACGCAATCCCATTAATGGGCTTAATTGTGGTCATCAATTTAATACTAGGAATATTTAATCTAATTCCAATTCCACCTCTGGACGGATCAAAGATTCTTTTCTCCATTTTACCGAGTTCTTTTGATGAGCTTAGAATCACACTTGAAAGATACGGCTTATTTATTGTTTTGTTTGTGGTTCTTCTTTTTTCAGCCACAATCTTTTTTGTAATAAACATTATTTTAGTTTGGGCTTTTGCATTATTAACTGGCGACCCTTCTGTTTTGTCTGAGGTTTTTCAGTTCTTTCAGTAGATTAAGATTAGATGGTTTTGTTTAAAGACTTGCATTTTGTTACTGTATATATTACTCTAGTACCTATCGCTTAAGGCGTGTTTGTGTTTTTTAGTCTGAATATATATTTCAGATTTCAAGATTCATATTTTAAATTATGTCAACTATAAATCAATTGGTCCGAAAGGGTCGAAAAAAAGTTACTAAAAAATCAAAAGCAGTCGCCTTGGCTCGCGGTTTTGACTCTATTAAGAACAAGCCGACTCGCTACCCATCTCCTTTTAAAAGAGGTGTTTGTGTTAGGGTAACCACAAAAACCCCTAAAAAACCAAACTCAGCTATCAGAAAGATTGCTCGAGTTAGATTGACTAACGGTATGGAAGTTACTGCATATATTCCTGGTATGGGACACGCACTTCAAGAACACTCCGTTGTTGTAATCAGAGGCGGTCGAGTAAAGGATATTGGTGTTCGTTATACTGTAGTAAGAGGTGTGTTGGATGCAACTGGTGTAGAAAATCGTAAACAGAGCAGAAGTCGTTACGGAGCTAAAAAAAATAAATAATTATGCGAAGACCGGTAAAAAACAGAAATATCGCCTTACCTGATAAAAAGTTTGAATCAGAGAGACTTGGTAAGTTTATTAACTACATAATGTCCCACGGTAAAAGAAGAACTGCCGAGCGGATTGTTTACTCAGCCCTTGATATTATTAAGGAAAAGTTACAAATAGAGGATCCTCTAACTATTTTTGATTCAGCAATTAGAAATGCTGGTCCTTCAATGGAAGTTCGCTCACGTCGAGTTGGAGGTGCAAACTATCAAGTTCCCCGTGAAGTTAGACCAGAAAGAAAGAGATTTTTGGCAATGAAGTGGATTATTGAATCAGCAAATGCAAAAAGCGGATCTCCAATGGACCAAAGACTGGCTACAGAGATTATGGCTGCCCACAACAATGAAGGCGATGCGATAAAAAAGAGGGAAAATACTCACAAAATGGCCGAAGCCAACAAGGCTTTTGCTCACTTTGCTTGGTAAATTTTTCTGTTTTTTATCGAGTTTTAAAATTTGATTATTACTAAATTAATTAATATTTAGATATGGCACGAGATTATCCATTAGTAAGAGTAAGAAATTTCGGCATCATTGCTCACATTGATGCTGGAAAGACCACAACTACCGAGAGAGTACTTTTTTATACAGGAGTTTCACATAAACTTGGTGAGGTTCATGAAGGAGGGGCTGTTATGGACTGGATGGAGCAAGAAAAAGAGCGAGGAATCACTATTACCTCAGCTGCAACAACATGTTTTTGGTCTCCAACAAATGTAGAAGATAGAAAAGACAAAGAACTACAGTATCGTTTTAATATTATTGACACCCCAGGTCACGTCGACTTTACCGTTGAGGTTGAACGTTCAATGAAGGTTCTGGACGGAGGTGTCGTTGTTTTTGATGGTGTGGCTGGAGTAGAACCACAGTCGGAAACAGTTTGGAAGCAAGCTGATAAATATAAAGTACCAAGAATCTGTTTTATTAATAAGATCGACCGAACAGGAGCAAGTTTTGAACGTTCGTACGCTTCAATCCTAGATCGTCTGACCACAAACGCAGTTCGAATGCAGATTCCGATTGGTGAAGAAGACGCACATGAGGGTGTAGTAGATCTTCTAAAAATGAAAGCCTTATACTTTGAAGGAAATATGGGTAGCGAAATAAGAGTTGCTGAAATTCCTGAAGGAATGAAAGCAGAAGCTGAAAAGTATCGAAATGAGATGGTTGAAAAGATAGTAGAAAATAATGAGTCAATGATGGAGAGATTTTTGGAAGGCGAAGAGTTCACTGTTGAGGAGCTAAAATCAGCACTTCGAAAAGAGGTTTTGACTAATAATATTATTCCGGTATTTACAGGAACCGCATTGAAGAATAAAGGAGTTCAGTTAGTTCTAGATGCTGTAGTTGATTATCTTCCTTCACCACTAGATGTTCCTCCTTATGTTGGTATACATCCAAAGACTGGAGAAGAGGTTGAAAGACACGCAGATGACAGCGAACCTTTCTCAGCACTTGCCTTTAAATTGCAAAATGACCCTTATGTTGGTCAGTTAACCTACTTCCGAGTTTATTCTGGAGTTCTTAAGTCAGGATCTTATGTTTACAATGTTAGTAAGGGTGAAAAAGAAAGAATAGGAAGAATTTTGCGAATGCACGCTAATCACCGAGAAGAAGTTAGTGAGGTTTATGCTGGAGAAATTGCTGCCGCAGTTGGTCTAAAAAATACTACTACTTCTGATACCCTTTGTGATGAGGACAATCCAATCGTTCTTGAAAAAATAGAGTTTCCAGTTCCTGTTGTTTCGGTTAGAATCGAGCCAAAAACTAAGGCTGACCAAGAAAAAATGGGAATGGCTCTTTCCAGATTGGCTGCTGAGGATCCTACTTTCCAAATAACATCAGATAACGAAACTAACGAAACAGTTATTTGGGGAATGGGTGAGTTGCATCTAGAGATTATTGTTGATCGAATGAAAAGAGAGTTTAAAGTTGAGGCTGATATTGGAAAACCTCAGGTTGCTTATAAAGAAACTATTACTTCATCTGCTGAAGCAGAACATAAATATATTAAACAGACTGGTGGTCGAGGTCAGTATGGACATGTCAAGATTATAATTAAACCTCTAGAAAAAATTGTAGAGGATGAGGGAGAAGGAAAGAAGAAGAAGACTCCAAAAAATGTTCATCGAGAGGAAGGGTATGAGTTTGTTAACTCAATCAAAGGTGGTGTTATTCCACAGGAATATATTCCCGCAGTTCAGAAAGGTGTAAAAGAGGCAATGGGACGGGGAATCGTTGCAGGTTATCAGATGGTTGATATCTCTTGTGAACTTATAGATGGTTCATATCACGACGTGGACTCTTCTGAAGTTGCTTATCACATTGCTGCGTCACAAGCCTTTCAAGAAGCATCTAAAAAGTCTAAACCAGTATTGTTGGAGCCGATAATGAGAGTCGAGGTTGTAACTCCAACTGAGTTTATGGGTGACATAAACGGTGATATTAACTCTAAGCGAGGTCAGATTGAAGAGATGGGTGAGCGAGGTCAAAACGATACAGTTATTAGAGCATTTGTGCCTCTATCAGAGATGTTCGGTTATATTACCAATCTTCGATCAATGACAGCCGGTCGAGCAACATTTTCTATGGAGTTTAATCGTTACGATATCGTTCCACAGAATGTTGCTAAGGATATTATTGATTCCCGAAATTAATTGGGGATATTAAGTGGATAAATATCTCTTTAAAAGGTTGACTTGGCTTTGGAGTTTGGTTAGTATGTATCCTACGCTTGTGTTCAAGATCAAAAAGACCTTTTGAGGTCTTTGGTGTTTATTTGGACACTAAACTGAAAGAGATTAAAACTTTCGTTACGCGTGTAGAATTTCCGGCGTTCGATACTAAACAGTTTCGGGCGTTTGAAGAAAAATTATTAGTCGCAACCTCGGTTGCAAATTTATTAGCAGTTTATTAAATATATTATTATGGCAGATTTTGATAGATCTAAACCCCATGTCAATGTTGGTACCATTGGACATGTTGACCACGGAAAGACCACTTTGACCGCGGCAATATTGAGTTCTCTTCACCGATCTGGACAAAAGGTAAGTATGAAGGACGTCAGTCAGATTGACGCAGCTCCAGAAGAAAAAGAGCGAGGTATTACAATCGCCCTTTCACACAACGAGTACGAAACAGAGAACAGACACTACGCACACATTGATGCTCCCGGACATGCCGACTACATCAAAAACATGATTACAGGTGCCGCTCAGATGGACGGTGCTGTTTTGGTGGTTGCTGCAACTGATGGTGTTATGCCTCAGACACGAGAGCACATTCTTTTGGCTAAACAAGTTGGTGTTCCAAAGATTATTGTTTTCCTTAACAAATGTGACATGGTTAGTGATCCGGAGTTGATCGACCTTGTCGAGGAAGAAGTTCGCGAACTTTTGACTCAGTATGATTATGACGGTGAAGTTGCACCGATTATTCGAGGTTCAGCTCTTAAAGCTCTAGAAGAAGAGGCTGCAGACGGTGAATGGACTCTAAAGGTTCTTGAACTGGCTAAAGCTCTAGACGAATACATTCCTACACCAGAAAGAGATACAGAAAAGGCTTTCTTGATGCCAATTGAAGACATTTTCTCAATTGAAGGTCGAGGAACTGTTGTAACCGGAAGAATTGAACGTGGTATTGTAAAGGTTGGTGAGGAAGTTGAGATTGTTGGTATAACAAAAGATATAAGTAAAACAGCTGTAACTGGAATTGAGATGTTCAACAAGTCTCTATCTGAAGGTATGGCTGGTGACAACGCGGGAATTCTATTACGAGGTACTAAGAAAGAAGATATCCACCGAGGACAGGTTTTGGCTGCTCCTGGATCAGTTACTCCACATACAGATTTCGAGGCTGAAGTTTATATTCTAAAGAAAGAGGAAGGTGGTCGACACACTCCATTCTTTACCGGATACAAGCCTCAGTTCTATATCAGAACAACTGACGTAACTGGAGAAGTTACATTGAAAGAAGGTGTTGAGATGGTTATGCCGGGTGATACAGTAACTTTCAAGGTTAAACTGAGTGCTCCGGTTGCTCTAGAAGAACAACAAAGATTTGCTGTTCGAGAAGGAGGTAAAACTGTCGGTGCTGGAGTCGTAACTAAGGTCGTAGCGTAATAAGATGTCTAAAGAGAATAATACAATTAAGACCGAACCTAAAAAAGCTGTTTCAGCTAAGAAAAAGGTTGAAACCAAAAAAACAGCTTCTGCTGGGTCCGGGAAAAAGAAAGAGAAGGAGATTTCTCCTATGCTTCGAATTAGAATTCGGGCGTATGAGTACAAGGTTTTGGATGTATCTGTTCAGCAGATTATCGACACAGCTTTACGTTATGATGTTGAGATCCGTGGACCAGTACCACTACCTACCGAGATTAAAAAATACACAGTTAACCGATCTTCTTTCGTTTACAAAACTTCACGAGAACAGTTTGAGATGCGAATTCATAAAAGACTGATTGATATTGTAAATCCAAATCAAAAAGTTATTGAATCTCTTACCAACATTTCTCTACCGTCTGGTGTAAGTATTGATGTAAAGATGGTTTAGTTCACTTGGTTTTTGAAGTCTGTTAAGTTAAAAAACAGCCCGTCTGGGCTGTTTTTTGTTTTGTGTAAGTTTAAAAGTGATATTACTTTATATATGTATATGAATTGTAAATTAACATATGAGTAATTTAATTTGAATCAAAATGTTCCTAGTGTCGATAGTGATTGATGTTGTTGGTACTCAAAATAGATATACAGAGGAAGAGGTAATAGATTTGGTAGATGACATTGAATCGAAAGAATATCAGAAACAGTTAACGAAATATGTCTCTAAAATACACCGAACTTTGGGTTTAAAATAAAGGTTATTATGCTTAAGGGATTCTATATAAAAGAAAAGACTGCCTAAAAACAGGGGGATTTGCTTTTTTGCGATTGTATAGTCTTAGAAAAACTTGCATTTTTATTCAATATGTAATAAAGTATTGGCTATTCGGTTGCTTATACAGGCAAGCCGTTTTGTTTCTAGCTTTCTAGAACGAAAAGTGTTTTAAAATAAAAAAATGAAATTCCTACTTGGAGAAAAAGAAAAGATGAGTCAGATATTTGCCGAAGACGGAACAGTTATTCCTGTAACGATTATTAAGACATCACCAATGTCTGTTGTTCAGATAAAAACAAAAGAAAGTGATGGATATTATGCTGTTCAAGTTGGTTTTGGTCTAAAAAGTGAGAAAAATCAAAACAAATCTCAAAGAGGACATCTAAAAGACCTGTCCTCTTTTCGATATCTACGCGAGTTTCGATTAACTCCAGAAGAGGTCTCGGCTTTTTCTCGAGGTCAGGAGTTAGAAATATCTTTTGCTGAAGGTGATAAGGTATTTGTTTCTTCTATCTCTAAAGGTAAAGGTTTCCAGGGTGTAGTAAAACGACATGGTTTTGCCGGCGGTCGTCGAAGTCATGGGCAGAAGCATTCTGAAAGAGAACCTGGCTCTATAGGTGCCACAGGTCCTCAGAGGGTTATGAAAGGTAAGAAGATGGGTGGAAGGATGGGTAGTGACAGGGTAACTGTTAAAAACCTTTCTATTGCTAAGATTTTACCTGAAGAAGGATTGATAATGATAAAAGGAGCTGTTCCAGGACGAACAGGCACATTGGTTGAACTCAGAGATAAATAATTAATATGGCTATCACTGCACAGATATATAATCAAAAAGGAAAGAGTACAGGATCTATCGATCTTCCAGATTCTGTTTTTGGACAAAAAAGAAATGACCAGTTAGTTCATCAGGTAGTTGTTTCTATGGAATCTAACGCTAGAGTACCAGTTGCTCACACCAAGGACCGATCAGAAGTTCGAGGAGGTGGTAAGAAGCCTTGGAAACAAAAAGGTACTGGACGAGCTAGACATGGTTCACGACGATCACCGATTTGGGTTGGTGGTGGAGTTGCGCATGGCCCAACAAACGAAAGGAATTTTAAGAAAAAGATAAACAAAAAGATGCGTGTCGCTGCATTAACATCTGTTTTGTCACAAAAATTTAAGGACCAGGAGATTGTTTTTCTTGATAAGATTGATTTCTCCGAGCCAAAAACCAAAGAAGCTAAGTCTGTAATACAGGCTTTGGGTTCAGTAAAGGGTTATGAAGCATTGGCTGACAGAAAGAACAACGCAGCTTGTCTCGCATTGTTTGAAAGTCAGGACACAGTGAAAAAAAGTTTTTCTAATATGGGAAATATTTTAGTTAAAAAGATTGATTCGATAAATCCAGCGTTGCTTTTGAAATACAAGTATCTTATAATCGAGAACCCGAAAGAATCAATTGCAGTTTTAGAGAAAAGAGTTAAATAAATATTATGGCTATTTTTGGATCAAAAAAAGGTAAATCTCAAGGAAAGACTAAGTCTGGACGTAAAAGTTCTGGTCGTATTTCAGATTTTGGACGAGAGCAGATGGTTTTACTTTCTCCGAGGGTGACAGAAAAAGCTGCTATTAAAAGCGGTGACAATGTTTATTCATTCAACATTGATCCGAGGGCTGGAAAAAAAGATGTTGCTGAAGCGATTGAGGTAATATATGGCGTAACACCTGTTAAGATAAACACCATTAAAGTTCCACGTAAGAATGTTACTCGCCGAGGTATTAAAGGTAAGAAATCTGTTGGTAAAAAAGCCATGGTTTTTCTTAAAAAAGGTGACTCAATTGAGTTCATCTAATATATATAATAAGAATTATGAAAAAGTATAGACCAACAACACCATCGCGACGTTCAATGACCACTCCATCTTATAGAGGAGTGCTTACAACAGACAAACCAAAGAAATCATTGGTTTCTGGATTTAAAAAAGGTAAAGGGCGAAACAATGCTGGCCGGATTACATCCCGACATCGTGGTGGTGGACACAAAAGACGTTATCGAGAAATCGACTTTAAATTAAATAAGTTTGATATTCCTTATACTATAAAAACTGTTGAGTACGATCCAAATCGATCAGCCTTTATCGGACTTGCGGTGTACGCTGATGGTGATCAAAGGTATGTGGTTCTACCACAAAATGTTTCAGTTGGAGAAACTCTAATTATCTCTGACAAGGCACCTCTTAAAGCTGGAAATCGAACTGAGATTGGTTCAGTTCCTGTTGGAACCTTTGTTTACAACATCGAGGTAAAACCTTTAGGTGGAGCAAAATTAATACGTTCAGCTGGAACCTATGCTGAAGTTATTGCTCATGACGGAGGTTACAGTAGTGTAAAGATGCCTTCTAGTGAAGTTCGAAAGGTTCGTTCTGGTGCTTGGTGTTCTGTTGGAGAAGTTTCTAATCAAGAGCATGGACTGAAGGTTATCGGTAAAGCTGGACGTTCACGATGGTTGGGTAAAAGACCAACAGTTCGTGGTTCAGCTATGAACCCTGTTGACCATCCATACGGTGGTGGAGAGGGTCGAGGTGGACGAGGAACAAGGAGGGCTAAGACCAAATGGGGTAAACCTTCTGGTAAGGGTCAAAAAACACGAAAGCCAAAGAAGTATTCTAACCGTCTGATCGTCAAGCGAAGGAAGGTTGGAAAGAAGAGGTAGGTTTAGTTCAGCATTAAATCTTGTTTTAGTTAGCTGATTTAATATCGACACAAGGCCAAATTTCATGTTTTTTACAATCCAAAGAGTATAGTTGTTTAGAAAATCGCAATATATAGGCAAATATATTGACATTAACAGTTCATTCCGTTAGTATTACCTTTCGTAAGCGCCTGTGGCGCGTTTTGGTTTAAATATGACAAGATCACTTAAAAAAGGACCGTTCGTTTTCGATCGACTCCTAAAAAAAATTGAAGGCAAATCTCCTAAAGAGGCAGGGGTTATTAAAATATGGGCACGTAACAGTCAGATCTCTCCAGAGATGGTTGGTCACACTTTTGGTGTGCACAACGGTCGAGAACACATTCCGGTTTTGGTCACAGAAGATATGGTTGGTCACAGATTTGGTGAGTTCTCAGCTACACGGAAGTTTATTAGACATGGAGGAAAGATCCAGAAGGAACTTGACCAAAAAAAGAAAGAAAATGAGATTGCAGCCGCCCAGTCAGCTAAATCTGCAGGCGGTAAGTAATTTGTTAAATAAATTATGTCAAAAGCTTTACTTAAAAATTATAGACAGTCTCCCCGAAAGGTCCGCTTGGTTGCGGATATGATTCGTGGCAAATCAGTTGAGGAATCATTGCATATTCTATCTTTTGTTGATAAGAATGCAGCGAGCGCTGTTAAAGGTGTTTTGGCTTCGGCCCTAGCCAATGCTGTAGATCGAGGCGAGGACACTTCAAATCTTATTGTTTCGTCTATTCGTGTTGATGAAGGTTTTACCTTGTACAGAATGATGCCTCGAGCCCAAGGTCGAGCTTTCAGAATTCGGAAGCGAACCAGTCATATTGCAATTGAACTTGCTCCAAAGACTGAGCCGGCTAAGAAAGTTAAAGATACCGTAAATAAATAAAATATAAATTATGACACATGTAGTTCACCCATATTCAAGTAGGTTAGGCATAATTCGAGACTGGAAATCTCGTTGGTTTGGTGATAAGAAAAATTATCGAGCCTATCTTAAGAGTGATATCTTTGTTAGGAGATTTTTAGAAAAAGAGCTTCGAGGTTTTTTTGTCAGTAATATTGAGATTGAACGTGGTGAAAAAACCCTGAAGGTCATTATTGAGACCTCTCGTCCAGGAATGGTTATTGGTCGAAACGGTGAAGGCTCAGCCAACCTAAAGAAGAAATTAGAAAAAGACTTAATAAAAAGAGGTTTAGTTTTCAATCAAGACCTACGACTTGATATTAGAGAAGTTAAATCCCCGGAGTCTAACTCAGCTATTGTTGCTCAGATGATTGCCGAAGGTTTAGAGAAACGAATGCCGTTTAGAAGAGTTGCCAAACAGATGATGGAGAAAGTGGTTGCAAACAGAGATGTTAAAGGTGTTAAGATCCTACTCAGCGGTCGTTTAGGAGGTGCTGATATGGCTAGAAAGGAAAAGATGAAGAGTGGTCGTATTCCTCTACAAACCTTAAGAGCAGATGTTGACTTTGCGCGACAAGAGGCACGTTTGCCTTATGGAACAATCGGTATTCAAGTTTGGATATACAAAGGTGATATATTTACCGAAAAACAACGAAAGCAGTAGAAATTAATTAAAAGGTTATGTTATTCCCAAAAAAAGTAAAATATCGAAAGTGGCAAACTTCCAGAGAAAATCCGAAATCAATCGGCGTGGCTACTCGTGGACTAACTGTTGCTTTTGGATCTCATGGAGTTAAAGCAACAACTGCTGGTCGGCTTACCGCCAATCAGATTGAAGCCTCTCGTCGAGTGATTTCAAGAACTTTAGGTAAGACTGGTAAGGTTTGGATAAGAGTATTCCCTGATATGCCGTATACTAAAAAACCAGCTGAGGTGAAGATGGGTAAAGGAAAGGGTGATATTGAAGGTTACTGTGTACCAGTTAAGCCAGGTCGAATGATTTTTGAGGTTGATGGAGTCACTGACGAAATTGCATTAGAAGCTTTACGAAAAGCGGGAAAGAAGTTGCCAATCAAGACTCGAATAGTTAGTCGAATAGGTAATTAGACATCAAAGCTTGAAAATATAAAGGATTTAGTGTAGTTTAGAGTACTCAACATAAAATGAAAATGAAAGAAATAAAAGAGAAAAAAGATGGAGAGCTTGGAAAGCTTTTGCGCGAGAAGCGTGAAGCGTTGAGAGAGTTTCGTTTTAGTCAGGCTGGTAGCAAGACTCGAGATGTTGGGCAAGCTCAAAAACTTCGAAAGGATATAGCTCGAATATTAACCGAGGTACGAAAGAGAAACATTTAGTATTATGAAAAAAACCGAAACAGTTAAGAAGAAGACTATGAGAGGTGAAGTGGTGTCTGTTGCTATGCAGGACACTGTGGTGGTTTTGGTAAACCGATATTATAAACACCCGAAGTATGGGAAGTTTGTTAAGGCTAAAAAAAGATACAAAGCACATGACGCAGGTAACACTAAAGCACTTGGAGACAAGGTTGAGATAGAGGAGTGTAATCCGATCTCCAAAGATAAAAGGTTTAAGGTGTTATAGTCCGATTTTTAATTTTTAAATATGATTCAACCACAAACATTAGTAAAAATCGCAGACAACTCCGGAGGAAAAATTGGACGAGTTTTTAAAATTCTGGGCGGTTCAAAAAAACGCTATGCTGGAATTGGTGAGTTAGTTGTTTTGTCCGTACAAAAAGCAGAACCTCGAAAGGCTGTAAAGAAGAAAGCCGTAATGCATGCAGTTGTTGTTAGACAAAAGAAAGCTTTTCGTCGAAGAGATGGTTCCTATATTCGTTTTGATGAAAACGCTGTTGTTATAATCGAGAAAGGTACTAAGGAGCCGATTGGTGGTAGAATTTTTGGTCCTATTCCAAGAGAGATTGGTGAACTTGGTTACCAAAAAATAACATCCTTGGCGCCAGAAGTTTTGTAAAAAAAATATTATGAAGATTAAAAAAGGAGATAAAGTTATAGTAATTTCAGGTAAAGATAAAGGCACCGAAGGAGTGGTGGAGAAGGCTTTTCCTTCCGAGGGGTCAGTTGTTATTGCGGGAGTTAATGTAAAAAAACTTCACCGAAAGAATTCAGATTCTAAAGGCAAAGGTAATGCTAAAAAGATTGGTCAGATCATTGAGCGACCAGCACCTATTTCGGTTTCAAATGTTCAGTTGATTGATCCAAAGACTAAGAAAGGCACAAGAATCGGAATTATCATAAAAGATGGACAGAGAGTTAGAGTGGCAAAGAAGAGTGGTTCCGAACTTCAATAATCCAAATATATTATGAATACCAAAGAAAAAGTAAAGAATATTTTTAAAACTATGCAGGCGCAGTTCGGCTACAAGAACATTATGCAAGCACCAAAGGTTAGTAAGTTGGTGGTAAGTGTTGGAGTAGGTTCAATTTCTGACAAGGCTAAGCGAGAGTTGATCGTTGATCGTCTTCGAAAGATAACTGGTCAAACACCAGCAGATCGAGGAGCCAAGCAGTCTATTGCAGCATTTAAGACTAGAGAAGGTGATATTGTTGGTCATCAAGTAACTCTGAGAGGACAGAGGATGTATGATTTTTTGGACAAGCTAATTAATGTCGCCTTGCCAAGAACTAAGGACTTTCAAGGTTTACGTGAGAGTGCTGTCGATAATATGGGCAACTTTACTATCGGAATTCCAGAGCACACTATCTTTCCAGAGTCTTCAGATGAAGAACTAAAAGATGTTTTCGGTATGGCTGTGACTGTTGTGACTACTGCCAAAAGCAAAGAAGAGGCTTTGGTCTTTCTTAAAGAATTAGGACTACCAATCGCAGATGATAGTAAAGAGTAGATTCTCAGATTTTTCCTTTAATTAAAAAAACACCCAACTTTATTCGTAAAGTTGGGTGTTTTTTTAACCCTGAAACCTTAACAAACTTCGCTTTTTGGAGTGGAATTTGGTAAAGTTTTGGTGTTAAGTATAAAAATGAGAAAAATCTATATAATCGGTACCATTCACGGAGGTTACACACCTCACTTGGAATTAGAAGAAGTGTTAAGGAATATTCAGCCTGATCAAGCGTTGGTCGAGTTATCCCATAAACCAAATGAAGACACAGCGGAGAAAGATAGCTTCCGAAGTGAAATGCTGTTTGCCTATAACTGGGCTGAGGAAAATGGTATCAAGGTTGAAATATTTGATGTCGATGATGACCATGTGTACTTCAATGAAGGTTACGGACCGAAAAGTTCTGAGTACAGAAAACTGCACAAAGAACAGGAGGAGATAATTAAAAAATACACTTGGAAGCAGTTTAATCGGAAGGAATTCAATGAGCTTTTAGACCATCCTTTGCTGGAGATAATTTTTAGTAAAGAACAAGAAGAAATACGGGAAGCAAAGATGATTCAGAACATTAAAAGAAAAATGATATCAGAAGGTCGAGTAGTAATAATAAGCGGTGCCGGACATCTAAAATACTTTGCAGATAGTTTGCCCAACACTTTTGTGCCTTTGAATAGTTAGCTCGTTCGTTGTGTAAATATCATCTAGTGCGGTGTAATAAAAAACCGCCGGATACATTTATCCGGCGGTGAGTTGCATACCTTATACAACTGAAATTGATTGGAGTTCAAATTCGTTATTTTTCACTCCTTCCAAAAACGCTTGCTACTCAGAATGACTGAATTGAAGAGTCGGCCCTGATTGATCTTTCGAGTCTCTAACAGAGACGACCTTTTCGGTGATAGCAACCTCGACGCACCTGTTCCAAACATATTGAGAGGAAGATGATTTGTAGAATATGCCGGATTGTTTTTTTATAACTTTCATAATTTACTCCTTTCGTTCAGTGTACAATCCAACCCCTCCACACAACTGTGCGCGGATATTAAAGATCGGATCTAATTTTATGGTACAGATGTTATACCCCCCGTCAATCTCAGAGTGACTTCGCTTTTTGGAGTGGAATTTGGTAGAATTGTTGTGTTGATAACATGTTTTTATTTAATAAATTATAATTAACTATCAAATTTATTTGATATGTATTCATTAATTATGAAAATTACAGAAATGAAATAAATTATTAAGTATGAAAAAAAAATTAGGAAATTTTACCGTAATTATAGATAAAGATAAAAATTTAAAGTATGAAACTAATAGTTTCTTTAAAAAAATTATTAATTTATTGTTTATTCCAGTATTAAACTCACTACCAAAGTCTTTTAAGAGATTAATAGAAAAATCTAATAAGTCAGCTGGAGAGGTTATAAGGAACAAAACAACATATTACGCTTTAGAAGTGTTATATAATAATGGAACACGATTGAATTTCAGAACATATTTGGAAAATTTTTTTTATAAGATTTGGTTTCAAACAAATAATGCAAAAGGAGTCAGGAATAGACTTAAAAAAACTAAAAGAGAAATTAAAATAAATTTACTGTCTATTCTGGAAAACAAAGAAAAAGTTAGATTTTTAAGTATTGCTTCAGGATCTGCTCGTGGAATTATAGAAGTACTTAATGAATTAGATTATGAATTGCAATCCAAAATTGAGGTTGTTTTTTTGGATAAAAGTATTCACGCACTTGAATATAGTAAAAAATTGGTAAATTTAAAAGGGCTTGAAAAACGTGTACATTTTTCCTGGGTAAATGATACTGCTGGAAGTTATCTGAGATCCTTGGGTGAGGATAAAAAATTTGATTTAATTGAAATGGTTGGTCTACTCGATTATTTTCCTAATGAAAAAGTTTTACAAATATTTAATCATATCTTTAGTGTTTTACACGATGACGGTGTACTTATTACTGCAAACATAAATGACAATAGAGAAAGAAGGTTTGTAACCAATATTATAGATTGGAAAATGATTTACAGATCTGGTGAAGAAATGATGTTGCTTTTAAAAAATTCTGGTTTTTGTAAAAAGAATATTATTTCCTACTATGAACCCCTGATGATTCATAGCATATTAATAGCTAAAAAATAAATTATGGTTGAAATTTTTGCTACATCAGCTCTTATAAATGGATTATTTGCAATAATTTTTGGAACTCTTGTGTTCTTTAGGGGAAATAAGGACAAACAACATTTTCTTTATTTTTTTCTTACTATTTCTTTTGCTGCATGGTCTTTAAGTTATTGGCAATGGCTCAACAGTAGTGATTATAACCAAGCGTTCTTTTGGACTAATGTTTTAGCTGTCAGTTCTCTATATATCCCAATTTTTTTCTTTCATTGGAATGTTGAATTATCTAAAGATTTTAATAAATTAAGAAAGTTCGTAATTATCGTCTCTTATATTAGTGTTATTGTGTTATCTTTGTTTTTTTCATCCCAATATTTAATTACTGACTTAGAGCAAAAGTTGTTCTTTAAATTTTGGCCTAATCCTGGTTTTTTGTATACATTTTATATTTTCTTCATTTATTTGATTTTAGCCGTCTATGCTGTTGTAGTAATTTTAAAGCAATACGTAAAATCGAAATCTGTCATAATTAAAGGAAGGTCCTTTTATTTATTACTAAGCGCAGTGTTTGGTTATGGAGGTGGAGCTACTAACTTTTTATTGTGGTACGATGTTTATTTTCCACCATATGGAAATTTTGTGGTTGGATTCTTTCCATTCTTTTTTGGATATGCCATGATTAAGCATAAGATGTTTAATGTAAAAACAGTGGCTACTGAAATACTTGTTTTGTTTATAGTGTCTGTTTTATTTATTCAAGTAGTTTTATCGAATTCCATATTAGAATTTACGTTGAGAGCATTGTTTTTTGTTTTTGTAACTCTTTTGGGAGTACTTTTGATACGTAGTGTTTACAAAGAAGTCCACCAACGCGAAAAAATCGAAAACCTTGCCAAGGATTTGGAAAAGGCCAACGAGAAGTTGCGGGAATTGGATCAGTTAAAGACCGAGTTTCTTTCACTGGCTACTCACCAAATACGCTCCCCTTTAACTTCAATGCGTGGATATGTTTCTATGGTCTTGGAAGGTGATTATGGAAAGATCTCAGAAGAGGTTAGAGAGCCGTTAGTCACTGTTCAACATTCGACAGAAGGTTTGTCCAAGATTGTTAATGATTTCTTAAATGTTTCCAGGATGGAGCAGGGTAGAATGCAGTATGATTTTGAGGAGAAGAACCTAGTTGACGTTGTTAAAAATATGGTTGATCAATACAGGCCAAATGTCGAAGAAAAAGGTCTGAAACTAAAATTAGAGATTGAAGGGGAAAATCACAATGTTAGTATTGATGAGAATAAATTTGAGCAAGTTGTTGGTAATATTATTGACAACTCTATAAAATACACTCTAGAAGGCTCAATCACAGTTCGAGTTTCAAGCCCTGATAGTAAGAAGGTTCGTTTGGAAGTCTCGGACACTGGAGTTGGTATTTCAAAAGAGGAAATTCCAAAATTATTTGTCAAGTTTAAGCGAGCCGAAGGTGCTCAAAAGGTTAGTGTTACTGGAAGTGGTCTTGGAATGTATTTGGCTAAAAAAATTACCGAATCACATAGTGGAAAAATTTGGATTGAATCTGAAGGCGAAGGCAAGGGTTCAAACTTTATTGTGGAGCTACCGGTTTTTGATAAAAATTCTGTTATCAAAAAATAGAAGAGTCCTAATTTAAAACATCGAATAGAATCTATCTTTGTACGGGGGACTCATTTCCAGAAAGTGTTGGTATGTGTTTTTTCTTTCGTTTGATTATACTGCTCAAAGCTAAGCCTTTTTTAGGTATCTCTCGAATCTCTGTTAGATACGGATGAATAGGGGATCTTTTAAAGTAGCCATCAATATATCCTCTAGCTTTTTTGTTTTCTCGAGTTGGAGTGTATTCTCTTAGTTTTTCAAAATCAGCTCCAAAAGGTTTGAAAGAACCTGCTAGTTTTTCAGCCATACCTGCCAACCAATAATCAATTCCAATCCTACAACTTTCTTTATACATTAATGCAGCTACTCCAAGCATTACAAATCTTGAGTATTTACTGTTACTTGATCGAAAGTCAGGATGAATTCCTAGTCGTGAAATCTCAGCAGTCTTGTTTTTTGGATAATAGGTTTTTATATTAAAAAGTTTTTCAACAGGGAACCCTTTTTTTGACGAAAGAATGATTCGGGCAGTAGCTATTGCTCGTCCACGAAATGTTCCTAATATCTGGATAGAGTTTTTGTCGAACTCGTCAGTCATTAGGTTGTCTAGATATGCATCAGGATTTATATAACCTTCCCGGCCATAGATCTCATAGCGTAGTTTATATGATGTCTTCCGATCTTCTTTGCTTTGGCAGGTAAAGAAACTAAAACCTAAGGCAGATAAAATGAGGAGAGTTAGGTCGAGTTTTAGTTTGAAGACAGTTTCTTTAAAGAGCATTGCTTAATATTATTTTAGTAAGCAGGTATTCTAACACCCTTGTGACCAAAGTTGCAAAACTGGCTAGTTATAAGTGTTTTTGTGAGTGTTGTGGATAAGTTTAATTATTCAGTGAGATGTCGTCTCTAAAGTTAGACAACATCTCTTTAACAGCCTCTCGGTACCTAATCTCAACCGGTTGATCAGACCTTCTTTCAAGTAGTGGCTTTATATCAACTGGTTTACCGTAATATACATAAAGTTTTCTTCTGCGTAGAAAGAAATCCAAGAAACCCATTTTAAGATGACCTTTGATTTGTATGGGTATGATTTTGGAGTTGGTTGCTTCGGCAACGTATGCCACTCCTCCATGAACTTCACCGGGTTCCTCGTTATTTCCCATCTTTCCCTCTGGGAAGATCAAAACACTGTATCCTCTTTGTAAAATTTTAATGTGTTTTTCTAATGATTGAGCATAGTTTTTAACATTTTTCTTTATTGGATAGGATCCTAAAACCTTAAAGAACCATTCTTTGTATAGATATGATCGCCACCCGAATTTATTTCGGTCTTTATAGTACTCTCCTGGTAAAGAGGTAAAAAATATAGGCAGGAATCGCAGATATCGTAATGGTATAGCTGATCCGGTGATAACTGCATCGATCTCGTTGACATGATTTGGCGCCAAAATCATTTTTTTGTTTTTTAGGAGATTTTCTCGACCATGAACTTCAAGTCGGCAAAAGAATTTCATCATAAGATAAAAACTAGGTTTTACAAATGCATGTATGATGAAGGGAGGTATTACTTTAATTAAGTTCATATTTTTGACAGAAAAACTAAATAATAAAAACCCCGATCAAATATGAACGAGGTTTAAAAATAAAAAATTTGAAACAGTCGAGCTGTCAATTTGTTGGCCTTTAGGATTTATTTCCAACTTTGGCCAGAGATGAATCAATTTCAGGTATCGAACCATTATATATATGGTAGCCTAAATACTTAACAAACGCAAAGCTTTTTTATGTTTTTGTTTTGGTAATATATTGTGTATAAAAGCTGGGTATTGTTTTAAGTACAGTTTTTTGATTGTAGTCGTTGACACCGAACCTCTATCTTGGTACCATAGGTCAACGCTGTCGATAGAGCGTTTTTGTTTTTTCGAAGTGTTTATGGATCATTACTTGAATTGGTTTAAGTAACGCTTCTAATTATAGGGAACAGTAAATATGGCAAAAAAATCAGTAATAGCAAGATCGCTTAAAAAACCGAAGTTTAGCTGTCGGATTGTTCGTCGTTGCTCGGCTTGTGGAAGAAAGCGAAGTTATATGCGAGATTTTGATATATGCCGTATCTGTTTTAGAGAAATGGCTAATGAGGGTAAAATCCCTGGAATAAAGAAGTCATCTTGGTAATTTTTTAAATATGTCTACTGATTCAATTGCAGATATGCTAGCAAAGTTAAGAAACGCCGGTTCCGCCGGAAAGAGTTCTGTTTTAATTCCTCACTCTAATATTCTTTTCTCCTCTCTTTCAGTTTTACAGCAGGAAGGGTTTGTGGGATCTGTTGAGATTAAGAATCGCGGGGGTCGAAGGTTTATCGAGGTTGAGTTAAACTATGACAAAGAAGGAAAGCCAACAATAAGCAGTGCTAAAAGAGTTTCTAAGCAATCCCTTAGAGTTTATAAGGGTTTTGGGGATATCCGTCCTGTCCGTGGTGGTCTAGGTCGGGTTGTAATCTCAACTCCTAAAGGAGTTCTTTCGGGTGATAAGGCAAAGCAAGAAAAAGTTGGTGGCGAGGTCCTTTTTGAAATTTGGTAATTATAATATGTCTAGAATAGGAAAACAGATACTACAAATACCGGCCGGAGTAACTACTTCAATTTCTGAAGATGGGGTTTTTTCCGTAACTGGTCCAAAAGGAAGCTTAGAGAGAAGATTTAATTCTGTTATCGAGATTAAAATTGATGACAAGGAGATCTCCTTTGTTCCTAAGAAAAATGATATTAAAACAAAAGCACTGTGGGGAACCTACTCTTCTCATGTTTCTAATATGGTTCAAGGTGTTACTGAAGGCTTTGAAAAGAAGCTCAGTGTTCAGGGTGTTGGTTATAGATCAGAAGTTAAAGGTTCTGAGTTGGTTCTTTCTGTCGGTTTTTCACATCCAGTCGCTGTTAAGATTCCAGAAGGTTTGACTGTCACAGCTGAAAAAAACCTTATTTCTGTATCAGGAGTCGACAAAGAAATGGTTGGACTGTTTGCTGGAAAAGTTAGGGCAATTAAAAAACCTGAACCTTACAAAGGAAAGGGAATTAGATACGAAGGTGAGGTTGTTAAGATGAAGCAAGGTAAGAAATCAGCTTAGATTCAATATAATATAGACTTTATTTAGATAATATGAAAACTGTACAACAGAGAATACAAAAAAGAGACAGACGGCATAAAAAAATCCGTTCTCAGATTAAAGGTACTGCTGAACGGCCAAGGCTTTCTGTTTATCGTTCTAACACAGCTCTTACTGTTCAGTTGATTGATGATCGAGCTCAAAAGACTATAGTTGGAACTTCTTCTAAGGTCTTGGGGGTTGGTGGAAACATTGAAGGCGCTAAAGCTGTTGGTAAAGAAATTGCCAAACAAGCTAAGGCAAAAAAAATTGAGAAAGTAGTTTTTGACCGAGGTGGTTTTATATATACTGGCAAGATTAAAGCTTTGGCAGACAGTGCTCGTGAAAACGGACTTATTTTTTAAAAAATTATGACAACTACAGAAACAACAGAAAACAAAAACACAACAAGCCCTAAACCTAACCAAAATTTTGGTGGAAATACTGGAGCTAATAATCCAGCAGGTGGAAATGATAATCGCAGACAATCATTTCGAGGACGACGTGGAGCACCTCGTAAACAAAGATCTGAGTTTGCTCAGAAAATCATTAGTATACGAAGAGTAACTCGAGTTATGGCAGGAGGACGACGGTTTGGTTTTAGTGTTTCTATTGTTATCGGTGACAAGAAAGGATCTGTTGGAGTTGGAATGGGTAAGGCTGGAGACACAGCTTTGGCAATCGAAAAAGCCTACAACGATGCTAAAAAGAAAATGGTTAAGTTGAATTTAACAGAAGAAATGAGTATCTCACATGAAGTTAGGGCTCGTTACACCGCATCTGATATTTTGATTAAACCAGCAAAAGGTAAAGGTGTTATTGCTGGAAGTTCTGTTCGAACCGTCCTTGTCTTGGCTGGAGTGACTGATATCAGTGCTAAGATTTTTTCTAGAAGTAAAAATCCTTTTAACAACGCTCGGGCAGCCATCGAAGCGCTTTCTAGTCTGAAGTTGATTGAAGAGAATAAATAATAATATGCAAATTCACGATTTAAAACCAAAAAGAACAGGACCTAGAGCAAAAAGAGTTGGTCGAGGAGGATCAAGGGGTAAGACTTCAGGTCGAGGACACAAAGGGCAAAAAGCTAGAGCTGGAACTGGAATAAGACCAGCAGTTAGAGATATTATTAAATCAGTTCCTAAACTGAGAGGTCATTTATTTAAGGGTAGAAAAATAACATTTACTATCTTGAATCTTTCTGAGATAGATAAAAATTTTGCAGCAGGCGAAACTGTTTCTAGAGAAACTCTGGTAGAAAAGAGATTGGTCAAGAAAAATGACCGTAAGGCTATAAAGATTCTAGGTAATGGTGGTATTACCAAAAAAATTAATGTTGACGGATGTATCTTTTCAGCCTCAGCTGGTGAAAAGATAAAGAAGGCTGGTGGTAGTTTACCAAAACAGGAAAAGTCGTAATAAAATATGTGGGATACATTTTTACATAAACTTAAGTTCATTTCCTCCGACGAGGATTTGAGAAGGAGAATCCTTTTCATCCTTGGTGGTTTAATGATTTTTACAATCCTGCGATCGATTCCAGTTCCAGGTGTTGATTCGGATAGGTTGGCAGATTTCTTTACCCAAGAAGAGTTCTTTGGTTTTATTGATATTTTTGCTGGTGGAGGTCTTTCTAATTTTTCGATAGTGATGCTTGGTCTTGGGCCGTTTATTACCTCAAGCATTATTATGCAGTTGATGACTGTCGTTTCTCCTAAACTCAAAGCTTTGTACCAAGATGAGGGTGAGGCTGGCCGAAGAACGTTTGTGCAGTATTCCCGAATGTTGACAGTGCCGATTGCAGCTATTCAGTCTTTTGGTTTTTTGATGCTTCTGAGAGGTGAAGGTGTTCTACTGGATCTTGAGCCTTTCCAGTTTATGACTAATATTATTGTTATTATCGGTGCTTCGGTTCTGTTGATGTGGATTGGTGAACTTATCACACAGTATGGAATTGGTAATGGTGTGTCCCTTTTGATCTTTGCTGGTATTGTGGCTTCACTTCCTGGTTTCGTAGCGGAGAGATTAGTTGCTTTTGATCCGGCTGATATTCCGATGTTGGTTGGTTTTGCTGCTATTGCTCTTATTGTCATCTTCGGTGTTGTTGTTATAACTGAAGCTGAGCGACAGATTCCAATTACATACGCTAAACAAGTTCGTGGACAGTCTTCAGGTGGAGGAATTTTGACTTATTTACCACTTCGTTTAAACCAAGGAGGTGTTATCCCTATAATCTTCGGTCTTTCTATTTTACTTTTCCCACAGACTATCTTGGAGTTTTTGACCAGGGTTGATAACCCAACGGTAGTACAGGTAGCAAACTTCCTTTTGACACAGCTTACAACTGAATGGATCTACGCCACCTTGTATTTCTTACTGGTCTTTGGATTTACTTATTTCTATATTGCTATTACCTTTGATCCAAAAAGTGTGGCTAGCAACCTACAAAAAGGCGGAGCCTTCATTGCTGGTGTTCGCCCAGGAGAGGCAACAGCTAATTACATTGGTGATGTCTTAACTCGTCTAACTCTAGTGGGTGCGTTATTTTTAGGTACTGTAGCGGTCTTACCTTTGGTCATGCAGTCTATAACTGGTATTGGTGCTTTGGCTATTGGTGGTACTGCTCTTTTGATTACTGTAGTTGTGGTAACTGACCTTATCAAAAAGATAGATGCTCAAATTGCTTTGAGAGAGTACTAATTTATTAGTTAAGATTTAACCTAAAATTTTAATGCTAGATAAAAAACCACATTCATTTGTGTTCTTTGGTCGTTCAGGTGCTGGAAAGGGAACCCAAGCTACTAAGATGGTTGATTTTTTGAAAGAGAAAGGTGAAGAAAAAGTGATATATATTGAAACAGGCTCTTTGTTTCGAGAATTAATAAAAACTAACCATACTCATACCGGAGATTGTATTCGTGAGACCATAAAGAAGGGTGGTCTACTACCTGCCTTTTTACCAATCTGGATGTGGGGCGAATATTTGTTGTCTAACTTCAAAGGTCATGAGCATTTGATTTTTGATGGTGCGTCTCGTCGACTCGAGGAAGCTCCTATTTTGGCTGAAACATTTAAGTATTACGGACGAAACCCTGTCTACATTGTGTACATAGATGTTTCAAGAGAAGAGTGCAAAAGACGTTTGTTAGGGCGAAATCGTAGTGATGATAGTAGTGAGAGTATTGATAATCGTCTAGATTGGTACGAGAAAACAGTGGTCCCAGCTATAAATTACTTTAAAGAAGATTCCTACTTTACTTTCTTGTCAATTAACGGTGAACAATCAGCTGAAGATGTCCATAAAGATATTTTGAGTCAAACTAATTTACTATAGAATATATATACCACGGTGTGATGTTGTGTATTTAATAATTTATTATTATGAGTATAAAAACTTCTGAAGAAATATCAATAATGAGAGAAGGTGGTAGACGCCATGTCGAAATTTTATTGAAGCTAGCTGAACTTTCTAAACCAGGAACAGCAGTTGCTGATCTTGATCAAAAAGGTCGCCAGCTTATCGAGGATTTTGGTGGACTACCTTCTTTTCTAAACTACACTCCTGAAGGCGCTCCAAGACCTTATCCGTCTGCCGTCTGTGTTTCGGTTAATCATGAGATTGTTCATGGAGTTTCTTCTGAAAGTGTCTATATCTTGAAGGAAGGTGATGTGGTTTCGATTGATCTAGGATTTACATACAAAAACCTCATAACAGACGCAGCAGTTACAGTTGGAGTTGGTAAAATAGATGAGAAAAAAAAGAAATTATTAAGTGCCACTCAACAAGCTTTAAAAAATGCGGTTAAGTCCGTCAAACATTCTTCTTCGGTTGGGGATATCGGTTCTGCGGTTATGGAGGTGGCTAAAAAGAACTCACTCGAGGTTGTTAAAAATCTAGCTGGTCATGGAGTTGGTTACTCTGTTCACGAAGATCCTTTTATTCCAAACACAGGAAAGAAGGGTTCTGGTGAAAAGCTCTTGGAAGGAATGGTTTTGGCGATTGAGCCGATGTTAACATTTGGTAATGGGGAGATATCATTAGAGGCTGATGGTTTTACCTACTCCACCTTCGATGATACATTAAGCGCTCATTTTGAACAGACAGTGGTTGTAACAAAGAAGGGTGTTGAGGTTCTTACTCCTTTTTCAATAACTTTCTAGGGTTAAATTTTTTGATAAAAATTGAATAAGATACTCTGAAATTAGTCACTGTTGCTATAAAACAGTTGTCTCTTTTTATGCTATGTGTATTTTAGCAATCTGTGCTAAAATTATATAAATAATTAATTTATGTCTGAAAACAGCAACAGATCGCCCGAGAGTATACCTCTCTCAAGATCTCCAGAAGCGGAGCGTGATTTTATACAACAAAAAGTTGAGGATCGAAAAAGGGAACTAAGCGAAAAGTCTGGAATTGAAAGTCCAGTTTCAGAAGAAGACCTCATCCTAGAACAAGTTGGAGAATACAAAAAAAGAGAGTTTTCTGAAGTGATTCACCCTGATACTGTTTTAGATGAAATAGAGCTAAATAAAATTGTCTTAGACCTTTCTCCAGAAGAACACGATGACCAGATGCAAGAGTTAATATCTTTGGTCAAGAACAAGGGTATAAAAAATGCTTTACGAGTCGTTGATAAGATGAAAAGCCCTCATATTCAGGATGATTTTCATCGTTTCTTAGTGGCTTATGTTAAAAAAGGATATTCTGATGGTGTGGGCCGTCGTTCAGAGTTTGGGCGAGAACTGAATATGGTACTCTTTGAAGTTACAGCAAGACGTTCTGTAAAAAATGAGGACAGAGGTCGTGACCTAAAAACCATCATTTCATCGATGGAGCAGTTTTATACAGGAATGCTTTCGGTTAAGAACTCCGAAGCAGGTCTGCCACAGTTTTCAATTGAGCTAGCTTTAGAAAACATTGGAAGCAACTTTGTTTTTTATGTTGCTGTGCCTCGAGACCGTAGAGAGCTTTTTGAGAAACAACTTCTAGGTGTTTTCCCAGACGCAACCTTGGTTGAGAAAAAAGATGATTATAATATTTTTAATCCAGAAGGTGTGGTGGCAGGATCCTACGCCTCATTAAAGAAGAGACATATATTTCCAATCCGAACATATGATGAATTTGATCTAGATCCATTAAACAGTGTTCTGAATAGTTTTTCTAAAGTTGATCATGAAGGTGAAGGTGTGGCGATTCAGATTGTGGTTAAACCCAAAGGTGGTGAGGATATAATGAATAAATATTCTAGAGCCTTGAATAAAATACGGAATGGTGAGTCCTCCCACAAAGCACTTGATATTCCTAAAAGTTTTGTTGGAGAGGTCGCTAAAGAATTCAAGTATCTTTTCCTAGATATTTTAAAACCTAAAAAGAAAGACGCAGCACCGACAGAAAATAAAATTGACGAGGCAATGATAGAGAACATTCAGAGAAAGACAAGCTCACCATTGGTTTGGAGCAATATGCGAATTTTGGCTTCATCTAGAACCAAAAAAGAGGCAGAAGATATTTTATACAATATTGAGTCTAGTTTTAATCAGTTTGAAAGGGGTTCTGGTGGAAATAGATTTTCTTTTAACAGAATGACAGGTTCAAAACTTAATAGATTAGCCAAGGATTTCTCGTTTAGAAGATTTCGTAACGACAGAGCTTTGGCTTTGAATCTAAAAGAAATAAGTACTTTTATGCATTTCCAGACAGAAGGTCTTGAGTCAGCCACACAGCTTAAACAAAATTACACTACAACCGCGCCAGCACCAACAGATATGTCTAAGGACGGTGTTTTGCTTGGAGTTAACAGGCATCGTGGTGAAGAAAAGGAGATTCGGATAACCGAGGAGGATCGTCTGAGACACTTTTATGTTATAGGACAAACTGGTACTGGAAAATCTACTCTCCTGAAAAATATGATAACTCAGGATATTCAACGGGGTGACGGTGTCTGTATGATTGACCCACACGGTTCCGACCTAGATGATGTTTTAGCTACTGTACCAAAAGAGAGGATTGATGATGTTATTTATTTTGATCCTGCGGACACAGAACGGCCAATGGGGCTTAATATGCTCGAGTACGATCAGAACTCACCAGAGCAAAAAACTTTTGTTGTTAATGAACTTTTTGCAATTTTTGATAAGTTGTTCGATTTGAAATCAACAGGTGGACCGATGTTTGAGCAGTATTTTCGTAACTCAGCTTTGTTGGTTATGGAAGACCCGGAATCTGGAAATACCTTACTGGAAGTGTCTAGAGTTTTGGCTGACGAGGAATTTAGGAAATATAAACTTTCACGCTGTAACAATGTTGTGGTTAAGCAGTACTGGGAAAAAGTAGCTCAGAAAGCTGGAGGGGAGGCATCATTGGCAAACATCGTACCCTACATAACAAGTAAGTTTGATGTCTTTCTATCAAACGATATTATTCGACCAATCGTCTTACAGCATAAATCGTCATTCAACTTTCGAGAGATAATGGATAATAAAAAGATTCTATTAATCAATCTTTCGAAAGGTCGTCTAGGTGATCTAAACTCACATCTTCTAGGTTTAATTCTTGTTGGTAAAATACTTCTTTCAGCTTTATCGCGAGGTACTGATGGTCGGAATCTACCAACCTTTTACTTGCATATTGATGAGTTCCAGAACGTAACCACCGATTCTATCTCGGTTATTCTATCAGAAGCACGAAAGTACCGACTTTCCCTGACTGTGGCCCACCAATACATTGCCCAGTTGGAAGATAATATTCGTGATTCTGTTATCGGTAACGTTGGTTCCATGGCGGCCTTCCGAGTTGGTGCCACCGACGCTGAGTATCTAGAAAAGCAGTTCTCACCACCATTTTCTGTGCAAGATCTCTTAAATGTTCAAAACCGAAATTCATATTTACGAATGTTAGTAAATGGTCACCCAACTGATCCTTTTAGTGTAGCTACTCTACCCCCACCTGAGGCAGTTATTGAAAACATTGATGCAGTCAAAAAACTCTCAGCACTAAAGTATGGTCGCCCTAGAGAAGAAGTTGAGCAAGAGATTAATAGTCGATATCAGCTCTAAAAATAGAGTGTTCTGTATTTGATTCAAATTCATTGTTTGGATGATTGTATTTTTTGTAAAAAAAATTAGAAATTGAGAGTTCACAGTAGTTGGGTTACGTGTTAAAATGTTACGATATTAATTTAATTAAAGGAATAATTTTGTATGATAAGCAAACAAAGAACTTTGGTTATTATTAAACCGGACGGGGTTCAGAGATCCTTGATCGGAGAGATAATAAAAAGATATGAAAGGGTTGGATTAAAGTTGATTGGTATCAAGATGATGGTACCAGAGAAAAAACAGGTTAAAGGACACTACACATTAAATCCTTCATGGGTTCGAAATGTAGGAGAGAAAGCAATTGAGAGTTATAAAAAGAAAGGTGAGAAACCACCTTCTGAAAATCCAGAAGAAGTTGGAGAAAAAGTTTTGGAGAACCTTCAAGGGTACATGACAAGTGGTCCTGTAATAGTAATGGTCTGGCAGGGAGCTCATGCGGTTGAAGTTATTCGAAAGATAACAGGAGGAACAGAGCCACGATCTTCAGATGTTGGTACTGTTAGAGGAGACTTTGTTCTAGATTCATACAGTATGGCTGATACTGATAACAGAGCGATCCGTAACATTATCCATGCTTCTGGTTCTGATGATGAAGCAGAAAAAGAAATCGAGCATTGGTTTACTGAAGGGGAGTTAACAAACTACCGTTTGGTTCAAGAGCAGATTATGTATGATGTTAACCTGGATGGTATTTTAGAGTAATATAGCATTTTAAAACTTAGGCTAAAAAACTGTGCACATATTGTGCACAGTTTTTCCACAATTATACACAGCCCTCTTTTTTCGAGAAAAAGTGTGTTCAGAACAATACAATCTTGCCTATATTTTTTATATTTCCGGTGTTTTGAAAATATGCTACAATGTTCTTGGTGGGGTTATTTAAAATATTCCTTGATACTTTTTGCCAGGGAGCCTTATATCGCTACACGGTCTTTGACCATGTTAGTTGCGGGCACCCACGTACTATAGTGTACATTGGCGATATTTTAATAACCCCTCCTTCTGGATTTTTTTTAGGAAGCTCCAGAAGGAGGGGGTATTTGAGAGCTTTGGCTTAGAAATATTTAAACTTTATGTACTAGTTTCTAGTGCACTGTGTCCTTAAAATCATGAACAATCTATTTTTTGTAATAGTTCTTCTGGGTCTAGTCTTTCTACTAACTCATTTCTTTGCAGTTATTTTTTATATGTACTGGTTTTATTGGTGGTCTCAGATCCTAGTTCATTTCCTTGGTGGTCTCTGGGTCGGTTTAGTTTTTCTGTGGTTAATATTTTTTGTGTTTTCGATACCACTGAACTTTAATCGGCAAACAAACTTTGTTATCTTCTTGTTAACATCTATTTTCTTTACTTTTATTATTGCTGTTGTTTGGGAGATTTTTGAATTTCAGATTGGATTCACTAGCTACTCCCAAGATTATTTTTTTGATACTGTTTCAGATCTTTTGGTTGGTGTTTCTGGTGGTATGTTGGCCTCAATCTGGGCCTACAGAGTCTACTGTAGTCAGAAATAGACTATTCTTTTAGGAGATTTTAAATAACCCTACCTTTTTAAAAAGGTAGGGTTATTTCCTATAAAGTTTAATTGTTTGTAACTAAACTCTCACCAGTGTTTCTATTTCTGGACCGTTTCAAGGATTCTAGAGAAAGTTTCAGGGTTCTCATTAGCAATCTCTGAAAGAACCTTTCTGTTTAAGCCTATTTCCTTTACTTTTAGAGCGTTTATAAGCTTACTGTAGGAAAGTTCGTGTCCGGTCAATGCAGCGTTAATTCTGATGTTCCAAAGAGCTCTGAACACTCCTTTCTTTTTTCGACGATCGTTAAATGCGTGTTTACCAGCATGTACGATTGCTTCGTTAGCAGCTTTCTCTTTGGTTGAACGACCAAAACGATAACCCTTGGTTTTTTGTAGGGTGCTTCTTCTGTGTTTTATTGCGTGTACTGCTTTTTTTACTCGTGTCATATTGTTTTATTAAATCTTTATCTAGATTTTGGCAAAAATAGTGATTTTACTTTATTTGATAGTAAGTTGTCTTTAACGTGACCTTTTTTCTTTAGCCCTTCACGTCCAGTATTCTTGGAATTGAAGTGGTTTTGTCCGGAAGGTCTTTTTAGAACCTTCTTTTTTCCTGTTACTTTAAAACGTTTTGTAAATGATTTATTGGTTTTCATAAAAGGCTAGTATTGCATAAATAAACACTGAACGCAAGTCTGATTCAGTTTGTAAGGCTAGAATCTTGAACCTAAAAGACTTCCTACTTTTTCTCCCTCTCGACAGTAACCATTAGACCTTTAGGGCTCTTTTTAGGTCCGTCAGCTATACGATATTCTTCGGTAATCAAATCCAAAATTCTTTGGAGTCTAGACTCTAGAAACTTTTTATCCATATACTTAGCTCGACCTCTTAGAAAAAGCTCAACCTTAACTCGATGTCCTTCCTTAAACCAAGAAGATATCTTTTTGGCTTTTAGCATCAGATCGTGCTCACCGGTACCAGGCTTAATTTGAATGTTTTTAGTTTCGGTAACCTGTGACTGGGCTTTAGCTTTCTGAGCTTTCTTCTTTTCATCGTACTGAAACTTGCCGTAATCCATTATTTTGGCTACGGGAGGTTTAGCGTTAGGTGAGATCTCGATTAGATCCAGTTCAGACTCTTTGGCTTTTGATAGAGCCTCTTCCAAAGACAAAACACCGAGATTTTCTCCTTCGAATGTTACAACTCGAAGGTCTCTTGCCCGAATTTGATTGTTTATTCTGATCCTTGGATTATATGACACGACTTATTATTCTTATTTGTTTATAACACTTTATCACAAATTTTGATCTTTCTCAATTAATTAAGGCGTTCCTGCTGTGTTTCAACTTCCAGCATCTGTTCAAATCTTCTGATGTCAGCCAGAAGCTTAGAACGTTCTTTGTTAAAAAAGGTGATGTTGAATATATCCTTACCACCATGTTTAGCATGAGTAGCTCGGTCGCCAATCTTTTTCTTTATGTTTATGGAATGAAATGAACGCAAAAGTTGTGATTTCTTTATACCCTTTAGTTTTGTTATATAACCTTCTTTTTTAGGATAAACCTTCAAAACTGCAGTATGTCCTTGGACCTTCTGAGGAAGAATTATTTTTTTATTTGGTATTCTTGTGAGTATGTCATTTAATAGAAGGTTTGTATCATATGAAAGTTTATACATCTCATCTCTGAAACCACCCATTCGAGGTCCAACTTCGATTATTTTCCAGCCTTTTTCTGTCTTTAAAAGTTCAACATGTGCTGTCGTACTTCTAAGTCCGAGAGCTCTAATTGCCTTACGACTGACTTCCTGAGCATCTTCGATGCTGTTTTTGTTTAGATTACTAGGAGTTATGGTTTGGTAGGCAAAAAAGTCATCAAATCCAACATTTCTTCCGGTCTTTATTTGAACAAAAGGATTGAATTCTATTTTACCTCGGGAACCTACATGAGCATCAACAGAGTACATATCGCCATCAATGAACTGTTCAACTAAAATTCTAGGTTCTGCTCTACCGTTGTTTTCTTTGTGTGAAGATTTAATTTTTCTAAGGACTTTTTTTAATGTCATCTCAAGTTCCTCATGATGATATGAAATGTTAACCAAAAGGCTTGTAGATAGTCCAATTGGTTTAACAACCATTGGGAAGCCAATCAGATTTTCAAGTTCTTTAATGGTTTTCAAAGTAGCGTCTTTAACCAATTTATACTTTGGTGTGATTCTTGAATCGTAGGCCATAAACCTCTGTCGCATTTTCAGTTTGTTGGTTGACCAGTCTAATGAATCGGTTGTGGGGGTCTTTAGGTATGGCAGATAGGGAATTATCTTTTGAAATATAGGAATGTTCATGTCTCCTCGACAAGACATAGCAACAATGTCATCTCTGTATGGTTTTAGAGCTGTGATGATTGATTTTGGTGAATCTGGGTTGCACTTAATAGTAACATCGTACAGATCAAGATTAGATCTCTGAACTTCACTCTTAGGATCATTTTTATACAAAACACCGTACCTGTATTTTTTACCTTCTGTAGTTTTTTTTAAAACCTTAACTGATTTTCCAAACTGGGGGTAGATACTGGTAAACAAGACCAAATTCTTTTTGCTGTTTTTTTTGTTCATAACTATTAGATTATTTATAACAAGAATTAAAACCAGAAGTAGCTGTTTTAATTTTTCTAATTTTATTAAAAACCAGTGTGGAGGTTACCGAAATAACTGTGAATAAATCAGTTGGTCTTTTTTTTGAACTGTTGATATTTTTTTCATAATCTATTTTATTTGTTTAATTATTCTCTTATTATTAGGTCACCTTTGGTGCCTAAATAGTGAGAACTGTTTAATGATGACAGGAATTAATTTATTGTCAACCTTTTTACTGGGAAGGATTTTTTCGTTAAATTATTTATTTATTTTTACATTTTTAGATAATCTGAAGTTAATTTAACTGACCAGTATTTTTTTATTGTTTTGTTCTTCTCTGTCTGCTATTATCACCAAGAAGATTAAAAGTTAATTCTAAATTTATAGTTATGCAAAAATACCTAACACCTCTTTCTATACTCTTCGCTGGTTTATTAATAGCTGGTTCTTTCTATTTTGTTCAGAACTCTGAAGATGTGATAGAAGAAGGACCAATTCTTACACAAGAAGAATTACAAACCTCGGTCTCGTTGAAGAAATGGACTTCAGTGGATGGTTTTTCGGTTGGAGATCCTCAAGCACCAATAGAGATGATCGAGTACTCTGATTATGCTTGTCCATTCTGTGCTAGATTTTGGGAACAAACTCTTAGTCCAATTAAAACTAATTACATTGAAAAAGGCTTGGTTCGTTATACTTACAAAGATTTACCAGTAGTTGGAGGAAATCGGGCTTCTGAGGCTGCGCACTGTGCAGAAGAACAGGGGGCTTTTTGGGAGTATCATGATGTTTTGTATTCTCGACATAGTCAGGACAGAGGTCGTTGGTCCAATCCAGAGATTCATCGAGCCTATGCTGAATTTTTAGGCCTGGATAGTGATCGATTAGTGTCGTGTTTTAATGAAAGACACTATCAACAAGATGTTGCAGATAATTTAAGCGAGGGTCAAGCAGCTGGTTTTTCTGGCACACCTTCTTTTCTTGTAAACGATGAGATGGTGTTGGGTGCCAAACCCTTCCAGTCCTTCCAGGAAGTTATAGAAAATGAACTATCTAGGTTGGAGTCTGAACAAAAAGAGGATTAGTCTTTTCTCTCTATCGTACAAACTATTCTTAAACCACACATATTAGGTCGGTGATATTTTCTAGTAGTTAGGGTAGTAGAGGTTTATAGTTCTTTTAATTTAGTTAAGGGTTATGTAGAATAATATTTGTCTTTAATTAATTAATTTTATTTACAATGACTGAAGCACAAGATCATGGGCCGAAGATAATTTCTGTTACCGGTACTAAAGGTAAAACAACTGTGGTTAGATTACTGGATTCGGCTTATCGAACAACAAAAAGACCTACTTTGCTTGTTGATACTCATGGACATTACCTAGATGGTAAAAGAAAGAGTACTTTAAAAGACGGGGTTAAACTTTATGACTTGGTTCCTTCGGTTTGTCCGGGTCGCTTTCTTTATGAATTAAAAGACAAAAATAACTCTGTTGCCATACTAGAGATGTCTATCGGTTCCAGTGCTTTACCCGGTATGGGTTACAGAGCTCATGATATAGGAGTTCTAACCAATATATTTGAAGATCATATAGGTTCCAGACTTAAATCACGCCGAGCCTTAGCAAGAGAGAAAGGTCGTTTGTTTGCCAGAGTTAAACTTGATGGCGCGTTGGTTTTTAATGCAGATGATGTTTTGGTGGTTGAGCAGTTGAAAAAGGTTAAATCTGAAACTGAAAGAAATTTAACTTTGATTCCCGTCGGTTTAGATTTTTCAGCCTTTGATCTTGATGATCATTTGTCTCGAGGTGGTAAGGCTATAACTTGGAAGGATCATAAAGTTCTTGTCCTGACTAAAGAAGGACAGACTAAATTATTTGAAACAAATAAAATATCTTGGATTTTTGAAGGATACTACTTGCCATCGGTCTACAATCTTTTGTTTGCAGTAGCTTGTATTTTTGTGGAACAGGGGCAGAAAAGAATACCAAAATTAATGCAAGAAGCTTTGATAAATTATTCAGCGGATGAAAAAAAAGAAGGACGATTGTTGCGATACAAATATAAAAAGAAAAATGTTGATATTATAGTTGATTATGCTCACGAGAAGTTTTCTTTAAAGGCAATTGGTAATTTAGCTTCACATATATCGAAACGTAAAACAATTGGAGTTATAAGATTTGCTGTTGATAGAACTGATAAACAACTTAGAAACTATTCTCGCGAAATTGCCAATGTCTTTGATACAGTGGTTGTTTACGATAAAGTCGATGGTGTAACCAGACAACCGTTGAAAGATTTGAGGAAAAAGTGGCACAGAGATGTTGGTGAAGTGTCTGCTATTGTGTTTGATGAAATAAAAAAACATACAAGTAAACAAAATTCAGTTTATCGAGTCATTCCTGAAAATAAAGCTTTAGAAAAAGCACTCTCCTTGTCTGAAGAGGGAGATGTGATCGTGCATATTTTTGGTAATGACAGTAACTACACTCTGAAAGTGTTAAAAAATTTGATTAAATAAGATTCTACTTAAAATACGATCTAAATGAACACAAAAATTACTTTTAGTGAATTAGTACATAATGTTTGTATAAAAAACAATACCGCCTAAATGGCGGTATTGTTGAATAGTGTGGAGACGGCGGGAATCGAACCCGCGTGTAAAAGGAGAATGGTTACGGTTCTACAGGGCTTAGTTTACTTTTTGATTTAACAGAGCTGTGTCTAAAGTAAACGAAATCACAGATCTGCGATCCTCTTTGTTTTAGATATCTATCGAGGAGAGTAGTTATCCTATTCCAATGAATTTGACACCCTGATTACAATATTGGACATCATGTAGCAGGATGAGCCTCGCTACTTAAGCAGCGTAAGCGTAGGCAAAGTCGTTGGCTCCAAAATATGGAGAAACAACTGCTTTAGCCTTTTGTGCGATTGATTCTGCACTTATATTTTTCCAGAAGTTTTAAGAGATTCTGGATCTCTGCCTTGCGCGTAAACAATTCTGGGCCTTTTATCGAAGCCGATCATCCCCCAAGCATTTTTAATTTAAAAATTTAAAAAGGCTTGGTGAAAGATCGACACTATATGTCAATGTTCTAGTTGAGTCTGGCTTTAAATTCACGTTTAATATCTCGTTCTGTGTCTCGTCTTTTAATGTCTTGACGCTTGTCGTACTTTTTTTTACCACGTGCAACTGCAAATTCAAGCTTTATCAACCGACCTTTATTATACATCGATAATGGGACTAGTGTCAAACCCCGTTCTTTTTCTTTTTCAGTAAGTTCGTGTAGCTCTTTTTTATTAAGCAGTAGTTTTCGTGTGCGATAAGGGTCAAAACTTTCGGGGGAGTTAGCTGGTTGAAAGCTTGGTATGTGGGCGTTAACTAGAAAAGCTTCACCTCCACGTATTTTTACATATGAACCATCAAGAGAACCTCTTTTGTTCCTAATTGATTTAACCTCAAATCCGAAGAGTTCTACACCAGCTTCAAATTTGTCTATTATTTCGAAGTTTAAGGTTGCTTTCTTGTTTCTAATTAAACTCATAAATCAATAGTATCAAAGAAAAAAGAGTTAGTCTTGCAAGATTTTTCTTTTTTGTTAATTTGATGTTACAATAAAATACTTAATATCATAAATTATGAGTCTTTTTGATCGACCAAACAATAATAAAAAAAATAAAAGTTCAGAACCCGAAAGAAGAGGTCCAGTTTTAAACCCTAAAACATCAAAATCTTCCTCTGGTAGTTTTTGGAATAATTTTGTGACCATAACCTTAGTTTTTTTAATGGTGGTTTTAATCTATTCACTATTATCATCTCAAGAAAATATTGAAGAGATTTCACTTTCAAGGCTAGCAAATGATATCTCTGCTAGTGAAGTTGAAAGTATAACCGTTCGGGGTTCTGCTATAGAGATTATGTATATTGATGGAACAGAAAGAGAGTCACGCAAAGAAGACGGCACAGCTCTATCAGAGACTTTGGTTAATTATGGAGTAACTTCCGAAGAGCTAAGAGTAATTGATATAGATGTTAAACATCCAACCGGATTTGGTTACTGGATGATGACACTTGGTCCATTTCTGTTGCCTCTAATGTTAATAATTTTGATTCTGTGGTTTATTCTGCGCCAAGCTAAAGGAGCAGGGATGCAAGCCTTTACTTTTGGTCAGTCTAAAGCGCGAATGATTTTGCCTCACGATAAAAAACAGAGGGTAACATTTAAGGATGTGGCGGGTGCTAAGGAAGCTAAAGAGGAATTAACTGAGATTGTAGATTTTTTGAAGTTTCCAAAAAAGTTTATTGATATTGGAGCAAAAATTCCAAAAGGTATTTTGATGATGGGAGCACCTGGAACAGGAAAGACCTTGCTGGCAAGAGCTGTTGCTGGAGAAGCTCGAGTAGCTTTCTTCTCAATTTCAGGATCTGAGTTTGTGGAGATGTTTGTTGGTGTTGGTGCTAGTCGTGTTCGAGATCTCTTTAAACTAGCTAAACAGAACTCACCAGTTATTATATTTATCGATGAAATTGATGCAATTGGTAGGGTACGAGGAACTGGAGTTGGTGGTGGAAATGATGAAAGAGAACAAACCTTAAATCAGATATTGGTTGAGATGGACGGTTTTGAACCTCACGAAAAAGTAATAATTATGGCTGCCACAAACAGACCAGATGTTTTGGATCCAGCCTTGCTTCGACCAGGAAGATTTGACCGAAGGGTAACCATTGATCTTCCAGACAGAAAGGATCGAGAGGCAATACTAAAGGTTCAATCTCGAAAGATACCACTAGGCGAGGATGTAAGTTTTCCAGTTATTGCCGAAAGAACACCAGGATTTTCAGGTGCTGATATCTACTCACTTGTAAACGAGGCAGCTATTTTAGCTGCGCGTGAGAGCCGTAAACAGATTGCTCAGTTCGATCTAATTCGTTCTATTGAGAAAGTAATGCTTGGTCCTGAGAGACGTAGTCATATTCTGTCAAAAAGAGAAAAAGAGATAACAGCCTATCACGAAGCCGGTCACGCTTTAATTGCTTCTATTTTACCTTATGCTGATCCGGTTCATAAAATATCGGTCATTTCTCGTGGTCGAGCAGCTGGATATACTTTGAAACTTCCTTCAGAAGACAGACGAATGCAGTCTAAAAAAGAGTTTCTTGACGACATCGCTGTTTCTTTGGGTGGGTATGTGGCCGAACAAATGATCTTCAATGATCTTACTACTGGTTCGTCCAATGACCTGCAGGTTTCCTCAGCGTTGGCTCGTAGTATGGTTACCAAATACGGAATGTCTGAAAGTGTTGGTCCAATCGCTTTTGTTGAGTCGGCAGGTCTTTCTCCTCACAGTCAACCTGGCGAGGGAATAGAGTATTCAGAGGAAGTTAGTTCCAAGATAGATAGCGAAGTTGCTTCTATCATTAATAATGCGTTAGCAGTTGCTCTTGATGTTCTAACAAAAAATAAAAATGTTATGGAATCGATCGCCAAAAAATTAGTTGACGCTGAAACTCTAGAAAGAAAAGAATATGAAGATATTTTGATTGCTCATGGAATAGATCCAATAAAAAAGACTGATAGGGAAAAAGATCAAGATATAGTTGAGAGAGCACACTCCGTTTAGTTTCTTAAAATATGGCCACAAAATATAAGACTAAAATCCTTTCTTTGTTAAAAAGGAGTCATCTGTTGAGTATAGCTGAGATACACAAAAAAGTTCCTCAAGCTGATTACTCAACAATCTTTCGAAATGTTAACCAGTTAGTTAAGGATGGTGAGATTAAAAAGGTTGTGCTAGATAAAGATGTGGTTGTTTATGAACTAAATGACGAACAAAAATCCCACGATCACTTTATTTGTAAGTGTTGTGGCTTAGTTGAAGTATTGAAATTTAATCGTTCCACCTTAACAAAGGGTCAAAAATTTATAGTTAGTGATGTTTTAGTAAAAGGTGAATGTCAAAAGTGTTCAGATAAAAAGATTTAATATTATGGCACCTGATAAATATAAAGCAGTCTGGGTCTCTCACTCTTCTATGGGAGATTTCTTAACCTGCCCAAGAGCATACTATCTAAACAATGTATACAAGGATCCAAAAACTGGTCGAAAGATTTCGATAATCAATCCTGCTTTGGCGCTAGGTTCAGCAGTCCACAATGTTATTGAACCATTAGCTTTGGTACCGGCCGATAAAAGATTGGATCAACCGATTATAAAAAGGTTTGAAGCAGAGTGGAGTAAGGTTTCTGGAACTAAGGGTGGTTTTAATGATAAAGACGAAGAAGAGGAGATGAAGCAACGTGGTCGAGTGATGATCGATCGTGTAATTAAAAACCCAGGGCCACTTGTTAAACCTGCCCTTCGTCTGCCACTACACAGTGGTGGTATGCCTCCCAATTTTTACTTATCCGAAGAAGATAATATTATTCTTTGTGGTAAAGTTGATTGGATTGAGTACTTACCGGAAAGTGATGGAATACATATCATCGATTTCAAAACCGGTAAAAGAGATGAAAAAACAGGTTCTTTACAGTTACCAATCTATCTTCTGTTGGCAACTAACTCTCAGAAAAGAAAGGTTGAGAAGGTTAGTTATTGGTATCTGGATAGATCTGATGAACTGGAAGGTAAAGATCTGCCAGAATACGAGCAGGCCAAAAAGGATGTCTTGGAGGTTGCTTTAAGAGTGAAAGAAGCTCGTGAGAAAAAAGAGTTTCTTTGTCCACATGGCGAAGACGGTTGTTTTGCGTGTCGAGATTTGGCTCGTGTTATAAACGGTGAAGGAACTTTTATTGGAGTTAGTGAAACAAACCAAGATGTTTATACTTTGGTTTAAATTTTGATTTTGACTTGAAAACGAAATTTTTTGGTATAGTATGAGCAGTGTGCAAAAGTATTTATAGCTTGTATTATTAAAAAAAGAAAATTGGAAGTACTTGTCCGCCCTTAGCTCAGCTGGTTAGAGCACGAAGCTTATACCTTCGAGGTCCTTGGTTCGAGTCCAAGAGGGCGGACAAGCATTTTCAAGATTTTGAGAGTTTGTAAGGAATCTTGTTAAAACTTAGTACTATTCAAAATGTAGGTATTTCTTTGAAATTTGTTTGCTTAAAAGTGAGTGTTCTTTTTTTTGTAAATCAGGATCATCCTCGATTACCTCTCGAGCTGATTCGCGAGCTGCTTCGACCATTTTTTGATTTTTAATTGCTTCCATTGCTAAATCGGAGACACCCCACTGTCGCCTCCCAGAAAGTTCACCAGCACCGCGTTGAGCCAGATCGTACTCAGCTAGTTCGAATCCGTTTTTAGCTTTAACTAAAGACTGTAGGCGTTCTAAACTTTTTTTGTTTTCTGTATCGGAGAATATATAACAGTAGGCTTGGTCTGAGCTACGCAAAACTCGACCACGAAGTTGGTGAAGTTGTGAGAGTCCAAAACGTTCAGCACCTTCAATTGCAATAACAGTAGCATTCGGAATGTTAACCCCAACTTCTACAACCGAAGTTGAGACCAAAATATCAATTTCACCTTTTTCAAATTTTTTCATAGTATCCTCCTTTTCTTTTGGTTTCATTTTTCCGTGTAAAGGAGCGATTCTGTACTCTGGAAAGATATCCTTTTCTAGGTACTCCACCTCCTCTTTAACAGAGGCAGCTTGAAGAGAACCTTCTTTGTTTGGGTCGGGCGCATCTATTCGTGGGCAGATAAAAAAAGCTTGTTTACCTTTCTTTAATTCTATTCTTATCTTTTCTAAACTACTTTTTCTTTTAGCAGGTGAGATTATCTCGGTTATAGCTTCTTTACGACCTTTTGGCATCTCGTCGAGAAGAGTTAGGTCCAGGTCACCATAGATGGTCAAAGCAAGGGTTCTAGGGATTGGAGTGGCAGTCATTGATAGAAGGTGGGGAGAGATACTATCTTTTCGAATAAGATTTGATCTTTGAATAGTTCCGAAACGATGTTGTTCGTCTATAACAGCTAGGCCGAGATTTTTGAACTTCACCGTCTTTTGAATCAACGAATGAGTGCCGACCACGATTGGTACCTCACCGTTCTCAATCCACTTTAGAAGTTGTTTTTTGGATATTTTAGTTGCTTCTTGGGGGTTAACTTTGGAAGGAAACTTTTGACAACCGCTTGATGTTATAAAACCGATCTGGATTCCCAGATAACTGAAGTGTTTAATAAAGTCTTCAAATTGTTGGCGTGCTAAGATTTCGGTTGGTGCCATGTATGCTACCTGTAAATGTCCAAAATCTTGGTTTTCAGGTCGAGTAGTTACTACAGCGTATGCCGAGGCGGCGGCGACTGCAGTTTTACCCGAACCAACATCACCTTCTAAGAGACGAGACATTGCTCCAGGAGTTGAGAGGTCTTTGTTTATCTCCTTGATTGCTCTTTTTTGTGCTTTGGTTAAAGGGAAAGGGAATCTTTCTGTAAATTCCTTAATGTGAGAATCTGAGTGGGCAAGAACGAAGGATTCTTTAATTTCTCTTTTCTTTCGCTCCTGTTGTTTTTGGAGTTGTATAAAAAAAACTTCTTGGAAAGCAAATCTTTTACGTGCCGAGAGAGCATCATTTTCTTTTTTTGGGAGATGAATCCAGTGTAGTGCAGTTTTTAGTGGTGGTAGGTGATACTTTTCGAGTATTTTAGGTAAAACAGGATCAATCAGTTCATCAATCGCTGTGGAACGAAAGATTTTTTTTAGACTATGATGTATCCAGCGAGATGTTATACCTCGACGCTCTGGATATGTTGGTAAAAGAAATTCCATCTTGTCGTTATTAAAAAGCGAGTTTCCTATTTTGTTAGGGACCTTTTTAATAGTCGAGATGTTTGGGTTGGTACTCCACCAGCTGTTTTTTCTTTTGCTGATTCGACCTTCTAGTTTAACCAACGCTCCGGTCGATAGCATCTTGGCGATGTATGGTTGGTGAAACCAGATAGCGTTTATCTGACCGGTTTCATCCACTATTGAAGCGGTGGCTTGTGGAACTTTGCCACGAAATGTTTTACCGATTGAAACACTTTTAACTCTTCCGTAAACAGTCACAAGTTCACCTTCGTTTATGTCTTTTATATATTTACTTTCACCAGCTTCACCGTAGCGAGTTGGAAAATGGTGTAATAGGTCCCAGACAGTTTCCAAACCCATTTTCTTTAGTGCAATTTTTTGTTTGGGGTTAAGACGAAAATGTTCTGACAGTTGATCTTCTAGGTGTATTTTTTTAAGTTCAGACATTTTAGGTCTTTGGGTACTTTTTTACTCTACCTTTACTGTTCCAGTGTGACTCGGAACTAGATGATTGTGGAATGCCCACTCACCAGTTTCATTGAAAGTGAAGGTAAAATAATCCTCAGGCTCATTTTGATCAAACTCAGGGTAGTCTGTGTGAGATGGGTGAGGGTCAGAAGCAACCCACATAAGATTGTCGCTCTTGTTGTAAAACTCCACAGTATCACCAACTGAGATTGTTAAGTTTTCCGGCAAGAAGCCGGTGTTGGTATAATTTAGCGTCAAATCTTCTGTTATTTGGTCTTCTCCTTCTTCAAATAACTCTATAGGTGCTTCTGTAGTACTAGTGATTGCAAAGACTATCAAAAGAGTTACTAAAAGTATAACGATTGCGATAACAGATTTCTTACTAGACATATTTATGATTCCTTATTATTTATTTGTAATATTATGTCATTCTACATCATTTTCTTTGTTCTGGGCAAACACTAGAGTATTATAGTCTTGGATATATTAAAAAGATGAGTTATAGTCTAATGGTGTAAAGGGAAGGTGAAACTACAAACGGTCTTGGTTTTCCGTTAGGAAACATCCTTTTACAGATCGAATCTCGATCAATAAAAAAAATAACATATGGAGAGTTGGCTGAGTGGTCGAAAGCGCCTCACTGCTAACGAGGTAGGGGATAAAACCCCTCGCGGGTTCGAATCCCGCACTCTCCGCCAAGACAATTTAGTATCGGCAGACCCAGGAGCCTTATTTTTAGGGCTTTCGTCTTTTTAAAAAACATCGAAAAGTCTTAATGAGGAAGGAACTCATTTAAAAGTCGCTGATTACAAATTAATGAAAAGGCTTAAGGACGAAAGAATAAAGGAATTTGAGGCATTAAAAAATATTCCCTCAAAAGATTCAGATGAATGGAATGAATTTATTGAATCTGTTTACTCAGGTATTGATTATTTGGGTTGGATTCATTTTCCTAACCATAGAATTTTACGAACTAAGACTAAAAGAAGAGCTGTTAAAAATTGCCATAAAAAAGATGTTGAGAAGGAAACGATACAATCCTATCTAGGTTTGTTGAAGCATGGTAATTGTTACAAAATTACCTTATCTTCTCCTATATCTCGTTCCTCGTCCTAAACCGATCCTCTCAACCCATTTTAGTCGCAACAGCTTATCAAGCGCCTGGCTGACAGTTGGTCGTGGGATTTTTGTCTGTCTTGAAATTTCAATAGGAGTTACTTCGTTGTCCTTCGATGAAATATATTCCCAAATTTTTTGCTGTTGTGGAGAAAGTAATTTTGAAACTTCTGTGTCTGAAATTAATTCCAGCGCTTTGTCTGCTTGTTCAATCAAAACACCAAAAAAGAAATTTAACCATGGTGTTAAATTTTCATTTTCAGTGCCGAATGTTTTTTGACTGTTTCGCAGTGCAAGATAATAACCAATCTTATTGTTTTCAATAATTTTTTCGTGAGAAATGTATGGAACGTATGAATATCCGTGTTGGAGTAATAGAAGATTTGTTAAGACACGAGAAAGACGACCATTTCCGTCGGTAAATGGGTGAATTTGCAAAAACTCAACTACGAAATTAGCTATTATTAACAGAGGATGAATTTCTTTCTCCAAAAATGCATTCTGTGTCCACTCAACTAGCTCCGTCATTTCTTTTGGTGTGAGCCATGCTCCTGTTGTATCGAACAAAATTTGCTCTGGTTCTCCAGTTGCTGAAACCATTGCCACTTTGTTGTCCGTAGACTTATATTTTCCTCTATGTTCTTTGTCTTTCTCTACATATTTTAATAATTCTTTATGAAAGAATTTTATAGTGCTTTCTGAAAAAGGAATAGTGTTATATGTTTCAAAAACATTTGTTAGTAATTCGAAATATCCTCGGACTTCGTTTTTGTCTCTGTTTGTGAATTTCTGCATTGAAAGTCCTCTCATTAGTCTCTCAACATCATCATCAGATAGGGAAGAGCCTTCGATACGAGTAGAAGCACCAGTTGATGTAATTAAAACTGATTTTTTAAGTCCACTCAAAATTTGATGGTCTAATTTAGCGCCTGAAGTCCAATGATTTTTTAATTCATCCATTATATCGATTTTTTCGAATATATCAGATATATTCAATTGTATTCGTTTATTGAATTTATGATTCATAATCTTATATATTTAATACATTAGATTATATATGATTACATTAGATAATGCAAGGGTGTTAGGAATATGTAATAAAGCAAAATCAATCAATCAATCCTAAAATACTCAGTATGTTCAATGTTTATGAGAAAGGTGCGACCCAATTAGTTAGGATTTCTCCCTCTCCGTCAATAAAATTTAGTATCGGAGTGAGACTTGAGTAATTAAATAAGTTAAAATACTTGTATTAATATATGTTATAAGCATGAATACTACAGTAAGAAAAATTCTTATAGTTGGAGATGCTGGAAGAGGAAAAACAACACTTGCAAAAAATTTTTCAAAAGAAACAAGAATACCTTATTACCAGACAGATGATTATTTATGGAAAGTTAAGTTTACGATACCAAACGATAAAAAAAAGAGTGAGGAAGAAATAAGTGAGATTTATAAAAAAAGTGAATGGATAATAGAGGGAACAACCCGAAGATTGTTTAGAAAAGGTATTGAAAAAGCTGATGTAATATATCTTCTTGAATTTAATTCAATTTTTTATCAATATTATTACTTAATAAAACGTTTCTTAACACGCAAAAATGAAAGAATAATTGACATCTGTAGACTTCTTAAGCATGTGACGTATAAAAAATTTAAGAAAGGATATAGGAACCATCTCCCGCCTCTTAGAGAGATGCTAGAACCATATAATCATAAGGTAGTGAGACTCACTTCTTTGAGAGATATAAATCAACTTTTTGTTTCAAAAAATAATTAAAAGTATTATTAATTTAATACAAGTAGGAGTTATTTGTATTAAATAAACTACCCTAAATCATATTTTTATCTTAATGTGCTAAGACAATTGAGATAACCTTTTTGGCTCCAACTTGGTAAAGAGCTCGTGAAGCTTCTTTGAGAGTTGCTCCAGTAGTAGTTACATCGTCTATCACAATAATTTCTCGATCTTTAATTATACTTGAGTTTGATACTGAAAATACACCTAGCAGGTTTTTTAACCTTGCCTCTCTCTTTTTTATCTCGGTTTGGTTTTTGGTCTCTTTTATTTTTTTCAATAGATTGTACTGGAAATCAAGACTGTTTCGGTTTTTGTTTTTCTGAATCATTTTACACATTCTTTCGGTTTGATTAAAACCCCGTTCTTTTAACTTATTTTTGCTTATTGGAATCGGGATAATTATTGGATTATTTATGTTCTGTTTACTTATCTCGTAATCAATCCGATCGGACAGTATGTCACTAAGAAGTTTTGTGGCCTCCAAGTTACCTTTGTATTTTAAAAGATGGATAGCTGTTCTGACTAGACTGTGTCTGTACTGTAATATGACTACAGTGTCTGGATAAGGTGAGTTAACAGCACGTGGTACCACCTGTAGAAACTCTGAAGGGTTTGTGTTTGTGACCGTCCTCTCTAACTTATTTAAAGGAAAAAGGATATCTAATATATTATTTTTAATTTTTATCCACATATTTATTCTGTTTTCATTTCCTATTTAACAAAATTGCGTTATTATTATCTAAACGGTCATTAAATTATATCCTAATTTTAAATAAAAATAATATGGGACTCCTGTCTAATTTCATAAAAAATAAAGATCAAAAAGTAATCGGCGTTGATATTGGAAGTTCATCTGTAAAGATTGTTCAGCTTCACAAAACATCAGGTAAGGTCTACCTTGATTCCTACGGAGAGTTTTCTCTTGCTTCTTATGTTAACAAAGTTGTTGGACAAGCAACAAGTCTACCAATTGAGAAAATTGTCGCTGGGACATCATCTTTATTGCTTGATTCAAATATCAATACTAAAGTCGCTGGAATGGCAATTCCTTTTCGGTCCAGTATGGTTTCTTTAATCAAGATGCCGAAAGTTCCAGAAAAGCAACTTAACGAAATGGTACCGATTGAAGCTCGAAAATATATTCCTAGTTCTTTAGATGAAGTCACTCTGGATTGGTCGGTTATTGGTACAACTGAAGTTTCGGGTGTTGAGCAGTTGAAGATACTTTTGGTTGCGATTCATAATAATATAATTGAGAAATATAAGCAGATCTCAGAAGGTGTTAAATTGGACATCTTGTTCTATGAGATTGAGGTCTTTAGCGCAGCCAGAGCACTACTTAACACTGATTTCAGTAAGCCATCTATCATAATTGATATGGGCGCAAACTCAACTAATTTTTATGTTATTTTAGAAGGTAATATCGAGGTCTCCCACACGATCGGTCGGGGATCACAAGACATCTCTGCTGCTATATCAAAATCATCCGGACTCGATATTAAAGAAGCGGAGATGGTTAAAAGAGACATTGGTCTTTCTAAAAATAATCCTAATATAAAAAAGGCTGTTGAAATGAACTTGGAATATATTTTTGCTGAAATTGAAAGATTGATTACTAATTATCAAAACAAAAATTCATTAGCTATTGATGAAGTTATTTTGTCTGGAGGTGGTTCGGCACTAAAAGGTCTGGGCGAGTTTGTTTCTGAGAGATTAAGTATCAAGACTCGAGTAGCTAGACCTTTTGATTCTGTGATCGCACCTGAATTTTTGCAAGAGACTCTTTCAGAGATAGGTCCTTCATTTTCAGTAGCGGTTGGTGTTGCTTTGAGAGGTCTTCAGGATAATTAATTTTAGTTATACACATTATGTTTGTGTATTTATAAAATCAGTGTGTGGTATAATTTAGAAAATTAAACAAAATAACTGTGTCAGAAAATAAATTTCAACAGCCGTCCTTTATACCAAAGAGACAAAAAAAAGAAATCACCCTCCTTGATTCTTATGGGCATTTTGCTATTTTGTTTTTGGTTGTCGCTTTAATTGCTATGGCTTTCTTGTTTACATTTGAGAAATGGCTTATAAGTGACATATCAAAAATTGCTGAAAAGGTGCAAATTGTTGATGAAGCTCTAGAAGAAGATCTTTTCTTAAGAGTACGTGATGTTAGTCAAAAGGTGACCTTAGGTGAGAAAATGTTGAGTAATGGAATAAGTTCATATCAAGTTATAAATTTAATCAACCGTAACACTGTCTCTGGAGTTAGTTATGTTACAGCAAATGTTAAATCAGTACCGAGTGGAAACCCGAACGTTGTTTTGGGAGCCCAAGCTAGAAGTTTTGGTGCGGTTGCGTTTCAGAGTGATGTTTTGAAAGGTGTTGATGAGATTCAGAACTTCACAATAGAGGGTCTGGCTGTTTCTGGAGGTCAGATAAGTTTTCAGCTAAACCTCAATTTTAAAGGAAGCAATCTTAGGCGTAATACTTTAGATCAATAATAATATGAAATCACTCTTTTCAACATTTCTAATACTGATAACCTTAGCGCTGTTTTTCTTTTTTATAGACGGAATGTACGGATCAGTTAAAATCCTTTGGGAAGAAAGGGAAAAAGCTTTGAACGTTGAAGAAAAATTTGATTATCTGCAAAATGTGAGGTCAGAGGTAGAAAACACCATGACTAGAGCTCAATCGAATCATGAATTACTAAATACTTTTTTACCGAACGAAAGAGATGACGCAAGAACAATGATGTCATTGTCCAGTATTGCAGGTCAGAGTGGTGTAAGTTTGGATTCAGCTAGAATTACAGAGGGTTTTGATAGGAACACAGGAAACCAACAAGCAGACCAAAGTTTAGGAGTTCAAAACATTCAAATTACTTTTAGTTCAAGTTACAGCAACTTCTTACAGTTTTTGCGTAATATTGAAAATAGTTTACGATTTTTTGAGATAACCTCGATTTCTGTTAAGGGAGGGGAAGAGAGTGCTCAGTTTTCAGTTGGTCTTCAGTTGTACTGGTTTAAATAAACATAAAACTATGGAAACAAAACAAAAAAACATATACACATATCTCCTACTCTTGTTTTTAATAGCTTTTGCTTGGTTGTATCTTTCAATTTGGTCTAATCATCAAGGTATTATACCGGGCGTTGAAGTTCGAAACATTGAAGAAATAAACATCCGAACCTCGGTGATTAGTGAGGCGAGAGTTACTTCTGAAGATACAAAACTTTTTAATACTCTTTCGAATTTTAGAAGTTTTGAAAGACCAGTTCAGGAGGGAGGAGACGGAGTTGGTCGGAACAATCCGTTTGATCAGCAGTAATCTAGATGGTATTTTGATCTCCCGTCTCTAAAAGACTCAATGAGTATAGAGTTGGTGTACGATCGAGTTTATATTTTATTTTTATGAATATTCTTAAGGCTTTAGTTAAGAAAAAAATAATTGATCAGAAGCAGGCTTCTGACATTCAAAAAGAAGTTGAATCTACCGGATCCTCGGTAGAGTTTGTTTTAGATAAAAATGGTATTTCTTCAGACAAGGTAGCTGAAGAAAAGAGTAATTATTTAAATATTCCGATCGCTGACATTGATTCCGAAACTATTTCTAAATCTATTTTAGAATATATTCCAGAAGAATCAGCAAAATACTACAAAATGATCCCTCTTAGGTTTGAAGACGGAGTTTTGGAGGTGGGTGCCTTAAATCCAGATGAGATAGAAACAAGAGATGCTTTGAATTTCATTGCTTCTAAGCACGGTATTACATACAAGCTTTTTGTTATCACAAGTCAGTTTTTTGATAAAGTTTTAAATCGCTACAGAGGTCTTTCTGTTGAGGTGAAAGAGGCTTTGTCTGAACTTGAAAGAGAGTTCGAGATTGAACGTGGGGGACCAGAAGAAAAGGATGCAGGTGTTCCTGATATTGGAGAAAAACTTTTGAAAGCTGAAGGAAAAGGTGACATTAGAGTTATTGAAGATGCTCCGGTTACAAAGATTGTAGCTACTATTTTACGTTATGCAGCAGACGGTTCTTCCTCCGATGTTCACATTGAACCTATGGAAAAGGACATCCGAGTTCGATTTAGAGTTGATGGTGAAATGAATACTAGTTTGATTCTGCCAACCAAAGTTCATTCAGCTGTTACCGCTAGAATTAAGATTCTATCTAATATGAAATTGGATGAGAAAAGAAAACCTCAAGACGGTAGGTTTACGGCTAGAATCGAAGGTCGAAAGATTGATTTCCGAGTTTCAACTTTTCCAACATACTATGGTGAAAAGGTCGTGATGAGAATCTTGGATAGAGATAAGGGGGTAAAGTCATTGGATGAAATTGGTTTAGGAGAAAAAGGTCTTAAAACTATGCGAGAAGCAATTAATAGGCCTTTTGGAATTATCTTAATTTCCGGTCCGACCGGTTCTGGAAAAACCACCACGCTTTATTCTTTGTTACAGGAGTTTGATAAGATAAAAAACAATGTTTTAAGTTTGGAGGATCCTGTTGAGTATAATATTGACGGGGTTAGCCAGTCGCAGGTTAGAGATGACATTGGCTACACCTTTGCAAACGGTCTTAGAACTATTTTGCGCCAAGACCCTGATATTATTATGGTCGGTGAGATTCGAGATAAAGAAACAGCACAACTGGCTATTCAAGCTTCTCTGACAGGGCATTTGGTTCTTTCAACTATTCACACCAACAACGCAATCGGTGTAATTCCACGATTAATCAACATGGGGGTTGATCCTTATTTAATAGCTCCAACATTGGTGTTAGCTGCATCTCAGCGTTTGGTTCCAAAACTTTGTCCCGAGGCCAGAGAGGAGATTCCAGTTGCTGGTAGTACGAAGGCTTTGGTTGAAAAATATATCTCTGAACTACCGGAGGAAATTAGGAATACTATTGAGTTTCCAAAAGTAGTGTACGGACCTGGTTCAAGTTCAGATTGTCCAACTGGTCTACAAGGACGAACAGCGATTATGGAGATACTAAGTAAGGACGAGGATATAGAGAGGGTTATAATCGAAGATCCAAACGAACTGAATTTAGAAAAAGTGGCTAAGGAAAAAGGAATGATGAGTATGAAAAATGACGCCCTACTCAAAGCCTTAAGAGGGGAGATTCCTTTTACAGAAGTTAGTAGTTTTTAGTTTTGTTATTTTATTTCAGAGTGTGGTAACATATTTAAAGCGTTAAGATAATTATATAAAATTATGAGTGATAATGAAGTAAGACCAAAAAGCGTGTTGGTGGTAGATGATGATACATTCCTATTAAATATGTATTCCTTGAAGTTTAAGAATCAAGGAATAGAGACTTCATCTATTCAGAACGGTAAACAAGTGTTGGACAAATTGCGAAACAAAGAGATATCTCCTGATGTTATCTTGCTTGATATTATTATGCCTGATATTAACGGTTTAGAGATTTTGGAGAAGATGAGGGAAGAAAATTTGGCTGATAACACTGTTATTATTATGTTGACCAATCAAGGTAATCAGCATGACATTGATAAAGCAAAAGAACTTGGAGTAGCAGGGTACATTGTTAAAGCAACTACTATTCCATCAGAAGTAGTTTCAGAAGTTATGGAAATATTTAAGGATAATAAATCAAAAAACTAAAAAATATGACAAAATCAGATACTTTAAATAGACTAATTAAGTTAGCTTTAGACGAACAAAGTTCGGATCTTCATTTGTCCGAAGGGAGAGTGCCGATTTTAAGAAGTTATGGAGTCTTAGATCCGATTAGTAAAGAAAGTGTTCTGACCAGAGAAGATATAGAGATTTTTTTGGATATTTTTTTGTCCAGCGAGGGTTTAGCTGTTTTAAAAGAAAAACGAGACATCGATTTTTCTTTTGCTGTAGAGGATTTGGATGTTCGTTTCCGAGGTAATGTTTTTTTTAGACGAGGTAAGATCTCTATTGCTCTTAGATTGATTCCATCAGAAATTAAGACATTTGATGAATTAGGATTGCCAGAGTCTTTAAAAGAATTTACTAAACTAAATCAAGGATTCTTTTTAGTGGTTGGTCCAATTGGAAACGGAAAAAGTACAACCTTAGCTGCAATGATTGAAATGATTAACGAAGAGCGCTCAGAACATATTGTTACAATCGAAGACCCAATGGAGTATGTCTTTAAACCCAAAAAATCTATAATTGACCAAAGAGAGGTTAGGTCTGATGCAGAAGATTTTCCTTCAGCTTTGCGTGCAATGTTTAGACAAGACGTTGATGTTTTGATGGTTGGTGAAATGCGAGAAACCGAAACTATCTCAACTGCTGTGACCGCTGCTGAAACTGGACACTTGGTTTTTTCAACACTACATACTAACACTGCTTCACAAACAATCGATAGAATCATAGATTCATTCCCAGCCGATCAGCAGGAGCAGATTCGAGCTCAACTATCCAGCAGTTTAACTGGTATTTTCTCAATTCGCTTGGTACCTAAAGTTTCGGGTGGACTGGTTCCGGCTTATGAACTTTTAATTAACAACACAGCAATCGCTAACCTAATACGAGAAAGAAGAATTCATGAAATTGACACTGTAATAGAGACATCTTCAGAGTCGGGTATGATTTCTCTAGATAAATCATTAGCCAACTTAGTTCAACGCGGAGAGATTACGGTTGAAAATGCACTAGCCAACAGCCTAAATCGTCATTCCTTAGAAAAAATGCTATAAAATATGTTGTTTAAATACAAAGCAATAAACAAGGAAGGTGAAGGTCGGACCGGCACAATCGAGTCTGGTCACATTGATTTAGCTATCACAGCTTTACAAGATCGGGGTTTGATAATTTCTTCTATTAATCCCGAAAAAGGTAACTGGTTTTCAGAGATGAGCTGGTCTGGTTCGGTATCTAACAAGGATGTCGTGGTTCTTTCGCAACAGATAGCAACTCTTTTTGAAGCTCAAGTATCAGCTCTACAGATTTTTAGACTTCTCTCAGAAGAGGTTGATAATCCTGTTTTGGCGGATATTTTAGATGAGGTGGCAAACGATATTAAGGGTGGTGGTTCAATCTCGTCTGCACTTTCAAAACATCCAAAAGTTTTTTCTGAGTTTTATGTTCATATGGTTGAAGCAGGGGAAGAGGCAGGAAAGTTGAGTGACATCTTCTCTTATCTAGCAAAGTATTTAGATAGAATGTATGACCTAACACACAAAGCAAAGAATGCCCTGATATATCCAGCTATTGTAGTAGCTGTTTTCTTTTTGGTTTTGGTTTTAATGTTAACGGTTATTATCCCTCAGATTGCTCAGATTATTGAGTCTTCTGGTGATATTCCTTTTTACACTCAGATAATATTAAATCTTAGCAAGTTTTTGATTGCTTATGGTCTTTACTTATTAGCCGGTCTTATTATTTCAGCTGGATTTTTCTATAAATGGGTTAGGAGTAGAGATGGGAAAGAACTGTTTGGAAGAATTCTGTTTAGAACTCCTTTGGTTGGTGATCTTTTGAAAAAAATGTACCTAACTAGAATTGCAGACAACATGAGCACAATGCTTTCTAGTGGTGTTTCTATGACCAGATCTCTAGAAGTTACTTCAGGTGTTGTCGGTAGTGCCGTTTTTAGTAAGGCGCTTAAAATGGCAGTTGATGAGGTTCATGCTGGTGAAACACTTTCGGAGGCTCTCTCTAAAAGTCCCGAGATACCAGGAGTTATGATTCAGATGATTCGTGTTGGTGAGGAAACTGGTTCTGTGGGGAAGGTTCTTGAAACACTTTCAGGATTTTATCGCCGTGAGTTCTCTGCCACTATGGATTCATTGATTAGTTTAATCGAACCAGCCTTGATAGTTTTTCTGGGTGTGGCTGTTGGTGCACTCTTGATTGCCGTCTTGATTCCAATATATAACATTACAGGTGGTGCAGGTTTGTAATCTTAAACTCTTTATTTTTATAAAGTTTTCCACAGTTTTGCTCATTTTTTGTGTTGCGTAGTAAAAAGACTGAGATATAATACAGTTATACGTTAATGAACGTTGCGTGATAGAGATAATGGTCGAGCCGAAATTCGGTCCATCTCTTTCTGAAATTTATTGGTATTAAAAATAATATTTTAAAAATTATGTTAAAAGAAAAAGGTTTTACATTGATTGAACTTTTGGTTGTTATCGCAATTATCGGTATCTTGGCAACTATCGTAGTTGTGTCATTGGGTTCTGCTCAGGATCAAGCAAAGGATGCTGTTATTAAAGCAGAGCTTTCACAGATGAGATCGGAGTCTTTTTTGGATGATGATGTTTGTGCAGGTTCGATAGCTAATTCAATCC
>SKHG01000060.1 GCA_007117035.1 Candidatus Campbelliibacteriota bacterium | reverse complement strand
CCTGGGTACCATCCTGCGCAAGGAATGTCATCGTTTTCTGCGCATCTGGCCCCAGACCCTGCTGCCACCGGCGATCACCACCACCCTGTATTTTGTGATCTTCGGAACGGTCATCGGTCAGCGTATCGGTGACATGGATGGCCGTGACTACATGGAGTACATCGTGCCCGGTCTGGTGATGATGTCGATCATCAACAGTGCCTATGCCAACGTGTCGTCATCCTTCTTCGGGGCCAAGTGGGGTCGTCATGTCGAGGAATTGCTGGTCTCGCCGGCCACCCCGGGGGTCATCCTGTGCGGTTACATCGGCGGGGGCATCCTGCGGGGACTACTGGTCGGGATCATCGTCTTCACCATCGCCACCCTGTTTGCCGGTTGGCAGGTGTACAACCCGCTGTTGACCCTGACCTTTGCTGTCCTCACCGCGGCGGTCTTCTCCCTGGCCGGTTTCATCAACGCGGTCTTGGCTCGTAATTTTGACGGCATTAGCCTGTTACCAAACTTCATCCTGACGCCGCTGACCTATCTCGGTGGGGTGTTCTATTCGGTCGAGCTGCTGCCCGAGCCCTGGCGCAGCATCTCCATGGTCAATCCCATCCTGTACATGATCAACGGTCTGCGCTATGGGCTGCTGGGCATTGGCGATGTACCAGTGGGCGCCGCCCTGGCCGTGGTGGTGGTATTTGTGGTGGTTTTCAGTCTCCTGGCCCGGCGTTTGATCCTCCGATCGACCGGACTACGAGCCTGAGCATGGCTCGCCGGCGGCAAGATAGTGAGCCCCGTCAGGCCGCCCTGCTGACCTGGTACCGGCGTCATCATCGGGATCTGCCCTGGCGCCGCACCACCGATCCTTATGCCATCCTGGTCAGCGAGGTCATGCTGCAGCAGACCCAGGTGGACAGGGTCATTCCGTATTTTCAGAGATGGCTGGCAGCCTTTCCTGATGTGGCGAGTCTGGCCCAGGCCGACCTGGACATGGTCCATCGTCTATGGCAGGGTCTGGGGTATCCCTCACGGGCCCAGCGTCTGCGTGAGGCCTGTTGTCTGATCGCGGTTCAGGGCTGGCCTCAGGATGTTGCCGCTTTGCAGGCCCTGCCCGGTATCGGGCCGTATACCGCGGCAGCGGTGGCCTGCTTCGCCTTCAAGGCTGCGGTGCCGTTGGTGGACACCAATGTCGCCCGGGTCTACGCCCGTTGTGACGGCTGTGTCGGCCCGGCGCCGGTCTTCTGGCAACATGCCGGCGCATATGTGGCGGCCGAGGACCCGGTGGCCTGGAACAATGCCCTGATGGAATTGGGAGCCACGGTCTGTACCGCCCGCCGTCCTGCTTGTGAGCGCTGTCCTTGGGCGGTCTATTGTGTCAGTGCTGGCGATGTCCGACGCGTAGCCGAGACTGCCACTCCCCTGCGGTCAGCATCCTCGTCTGGTCCAGCGCCCCTACGGCAACGGGGTGGGAGCCATCATCTCATCGCCTTGGCCCGTGATGGGCAGGGCGACTATCTGGTGGGGCGTGGCTCCCTGTTTCTGCCCCATGGCCAGCGTTCCGGACCGACCGCTGCAGATCGTCAGAGCCTGGCCGCATTGTTGTCGGCGTCTGGTGGCCAGCGCCTGCTCAGCGCCCGGCCCTTTTGCGCCTGGTATGATGCCGAGACCGATTGCACCTGGCATGCCTATCGTTGCCGTCTGTATGCCGATGTCCCGCCAGCCGCACCATGGCGTTTTGTCGACGTGGCGGCGCTGGTGAAACGTCGCTGGCCCCCGGCCTGGACGGTCTTGCGCCAGCGTTGTCTGAGTTATCGTCCGCATCGTTTGACACAGGGTGGTTAGCTGATCCCAGAAATAACTTGCAAGGCTTGCTTATGTCCGCTTAAACAACTACCGTCCGCTCTTCAATATATATCACCCATCAATAATAAAAGAGGGTGGTGCTCATTAGTTCGCTGTATGCGATTCAAGAAGGGTTTCGTTCAGACAATACAAAATAAGAGGTGCGGAGGTTGGCAGATGTTTCGATTCTTTGCACAAGGCCTGCCGTCATGAGTCGACGCAGGGATCGACGGGTGCTGCTGGTGTGGCAGCGCAAATGCCGAGTGAGTTGTTGTTGAGTGAGGCGGCCGTGGCTCCGCAATAAATCAAGAATGACTTTATCCCGCTCTTCAGCCATAGGCGGGGCTGGTTCGAGCGGAGTCGAAGTATGGGAAGTGTATAAAACCGGCTGAATCATCAGTGGCGATTTCGGAGCCGAGTCAGAAAAGCCTGGATCAGTGGATAGTCGTGTATGTTGAGTGTCTAGAATATCACAGCTGCCAAAAAAAGTCATGACACGTTCAATTTCGTTTTTCAGCTCACGGACATTCCCTGGCCAATCATATCTGCAATACAAGTCCAGAAGGGATGCACTTAATTGAGGAAATTTGGATAAGCCAGTTTTTTCAATAAAATGCTGAATGAGCAGGGGGATGTCGCTGCGTCGCGCGCGTAGCGGTGGAATCTGAATGGTCAGCCTGTCGAGTCGGTAGTATAGATCTTGGCGAAAGACGCCTTTGGACACGAGTTGATCAAGTGGCTGATTACTCGCGGCGATGATGCGTGCCTTTAATTGCCGTGACTGGGAACTGCCTAAAGGCCGAAATTGGCCATTTTCAAGGACTCTCAGCAGTAATGCCTGGGCGGGTAACGGCATAGATTCCAGTTCATCAAGAAACAGCGTGCCGTTGGAGGCCAATTCAAAGGCGCCTTTTCGGTTCCGGACGGCT
>SKHG01000010.1 GCA_007117035.1 Candidatus Campbelliibacteriota bacterium | reverse complement strand
GTGCCGGAGGCTGTCGGTGGCCCAAAACTGCAGTGCAGAAGCAGCTTCCCTGCCCCTGATCCTGATCAGCGTGCCGTAAACCCTGTCTTCTTCATTAATGAATATCTCATCACGAATGGCTGTGGCTTTTGGAATGTGGCGGTAGATAAAAGTGTGGGCGTCCTCCAGGTAACCGTGTAGCTCGCTGCGGCCGCTGACCTGCTTGTAGCTGAGGTGCAGGCGTGCGTTGAAGTCGTCAAAAACAATATCTGCCCAATAAGGCTCTGCCCAATCACGGTTGTCAGGGACAACAACAGAATACACGGGGTGTTCAAAACGATAGGGGTGCAGAGAGTCAAACTGAATGTAAGCCTTTTCGGGCAAGGCGATTCGGAAAAAACCCCGTGGCTTGGGCGTTTCATTGCCGCCACAGGAAATCATCATAACAAGAAAAAACAGAATAATTATTTGATTTCTCATACATCGTTGCGTACTTTGACCTTGATGCTTTTTATCCGGCGCTTGTCAACACCCTCAATCTCAAAGTCAAACTGTTTGTACCTGATTCGGGCGCCCTTGAAGGGGATCTCCTGCTTTATCTCCAGGATAAGCCCGGCCAGTGTGTCAGCCTCGCCCCTTACTTCATTAAAAACTTCGTCGTCGGTGCCGGTGATCCTCGTAAAGTCTTTCAGCAGCGTTTTGCCTTCAAAGACATAGGTGCCGGCATCTATTTTCGAATAGATGGCCTCTTCCATGTCAAACTCGTCGTTGATCTCTCCAACGATCTCCTCGAGAATATCTTCCAGTGTTACCAGGCCTGCCGTGCCACCATATTCGTCGACCACTATGGCCATGTGTATCTTTTTCTCCTGGAATTCTTTGAGAAGGTCGTTGATGCGCTTGCTTTCAGGAACAAAGAAGGCATTGCGCAAAAGCTCCTGCCATTTAAAGTCAACGTCTTTGTCGAGATAGGGCAACAAGTCCTTAATATAGAGGATGCCCTCTACGTTGTCGAAGTTCTCCCTGTATACGGGGATGCGGCTATACCCTGCCTCTCTTATGACTTCAAGCAGGGTTTCAAAACGTGTGTTGTTTTCGACAGCCACCACATCGACGCGTGATTTCATAATCTCACGCACATAGATGTTGCCAAAACGGACGATTCCGCGCAGCAGCTTTTTGTCTTCTTCAGTTGTTTTGTCATCAGAAGTGATCTCCAGGGCGTGCGACAGCTCGTGCATGCTCAGGTTCGGCCTTTTCTTTTCCATGCGCGTGTCGATGATGCGCGTGGTTTTTACCAGCAGTGAGCTTAGCGGTGACAAGAGCTTTCGCAGGATGATCAAAGGGCTTGACATCATCGAGGCGAAACGCACGGGATTGCGGGAGGCATAAACCTTTGGCAGAACTTCGGCAAATAGCAGTATTAGAAAGGTTACTGCTGCGACCTGGATAAGGAAGCCCAGCACCGGATGCATCTGCATCTCAAAAAAGGCCCTGAAAACAAAGGTTGACAGGATGATGATGGCAATGTTGACAACGTTGTTTGTGATAAGGATGGTCGCCAGCAACTGGTTCGGACGTTCCAAAAGAGAAAGAATTTTTTTGTCGTTGGCTTTTTTAAACTCCCTGATGCTTGCTAAATGGTTGTGAGTAAGGGAGAAGTAAGCTATTTCAGAGCCGGATATCATTGCGGAAAAAAACAACAACACGACCATTGCTCCCATGCCCAGTAAGGCGTTGATAGAAAATTGGCTTAAAAGCGTAAAAAGGTGTGCACTTATGCACAAATAAGGATCAGGTGATTCTTCCAAACTGCTATATGTTCTTTGTTTTGTGCAAAATTAATACATTTTTCATTAGTCTCCGACCACGAAGATCGTTAACGGTCGGAAAATTAGATTAAAAGGAACATCAGCGGCTAATTGTCGTCAGCAAACCACTCGGCATAGGCAGTGGCTGTTTCATGAAGCCGCAGGGAATGTAAAGATATTTGTTCAGGAAGAGCGGGTGCAATTTTTTTTGCAAAGTCGTAAACAATGTTTTCGCAGGTGGGCTGGTAATTGACCGAAGCTATTTTTCCAAACAAGTGATTGTCTTCTGCCATTTTGGCGTGAGGCGTGTTTGCATTCACAAGCAAAGCATGGTCGTAAGGTTCGATGATCAGCTTGTTCACGATCTGTTTTAGCACCGAGAAGTCGATAAGCATGCCCTGCTTGGGATGTTCTGCCGCGTTAACAGTTTTTCCTTTTACGGTGACATACAAGAGGTAGCTGTGGCCGTGAATGTTGCGGCAAGGCCCGTCATAGTTCCAAAGTGCGTGCGCTGCTTCAAACCGAAACTGTTTGGTGATGCGCACTACAGCTGATTGTTCCATTGTTTTTCTTTTGTTGAGACCAGGAAGTATCAATAACTTATGGTATAAGTATAAACTTCCTTTTGTTTTGATTGCTTTTGTTCCTCACCTGTTTTTGTGGTTGAAGGCGCCTGACCGGGGTCTGCTGTTTTTTCAGTGCTGTAGGTGATGGAATACTTTTGTTGCTTGATGTGATTTTTTATACGAAACGGAATCTTGATTTTATTGTCTGTGATAACCCTGACACCCCTGTTTTTTACTGACTGGTAGCCAAGCATCCCCACAAGTCTCAAGGCTTCTTCGTCGCATCCGTGTCCAATGCCTTTTACAATTTCCGGGTTTATCACCTCCCCTTTGCCTGTTACCTTGTATTTGATGATCACATCTCCCTCAACCTTCTTCTGTAAAGCTTCTTCCGGGTAGTTCAG
>SKHG01000080.1 GCA_007117035.1 Candidatus Campbelliibacteriota bacterium | reverse complement strand
TGTTATTGCCATCATCTCCCTTCTAGCAAGTATTGTGATAGTCTCTCTTGATAACGCACAAGCTAAAGCTCGAGATGCTAAAAGAATCTCTGATATGCGTCAGATAGCCACAGCTTTAGAGTTGTACAGAATTGATCATGGAGAGTATCCAGGGTTTGGTGATTTTTATGGTTTTTATAGCAGTATTGCTGAAGACTATGAATTTATGGGTGATGATTGGACTGATTTAGAAAATATACTCGAAAAATACATCGACAACCTACCAGTTGATCCTATAAATGATGAAGTATATCAATATTTTTATATACCAACAGGTTATGTGTCTCCTGATGCAAATCAAAGTGGTGCCCTACTATTTAAAACAGAAAACACTGTTTTAAATTTCAAAACAGTGGAAGAGGGGGATCATTATGTTTTCGGATTCTATCCAGAATAATAATCATTAGACATATTTTCAAAACACAAGGTTGTTATAGTGTTTAAACATAAAAAGCCTCTAACGAGGCTTTTTATCTATTCTTTCTTTAACAAAACTACTTGTTATTTCTCAAAGCTTTAATTCTCTCTTCAACAGGTGGATGAGTCATAAACATACGATTTAAAAAACCCATCTTCTTTCCTTTAACCCCAAAAGGATTTGAGATATACATATGAGCCATTGCGTTATTAGCCTTCCTCATTGGCATAGAGTAGCTAGAGATTTTCTCTAGGGCACTAGCCAAACCTTCTGGGTAGCGAGTCATTAAAGCACCAGAGGCATCAGCTAAAAATTCTCGACGCCTAGAAACTGCCATCTTAATAACAATCGCAACAATCGGAGAAAGAATAGCTAACGCAACTCCAACCAAAATCATTGTCAACTGTGCACGACCGTCTCGATTACCCCCACCACCAAAAAGAAGACTTCTCAAAAAGAAATCTGAAAGAAGTGTGATGAAACCAACCAAAACAACAACCACAGTCATCAGAAGAATGTCTCGGTTTTGAATGTGAGCTAACTCGTGTGCAACCACTCCTTCAAGTTCATTTCGATCCAGACTTTCCAACAGACCACTAGTTACAGCAACCACTGCATTGTCTTGATTTCGACCAGTAGCAAAGGCATTCGGAGCCTTATCGTCGATTAGATAGATTTTGGGCATCGGTAAACCAGTAGCAATACAAAGGTTTTCAGTTATGTTCCAAAGATCTCGATGTGTCTCTCTACTGATAGGTTGAGCAGACGTCATTTTCAAAACTATTTTATCTGAATACCAGTAGCTGAAAAAATTCATTGCGATACTAAATCCCACAGCAATATAGAGTATTACTGGGGACTGATATATCCAACTAAAAGCCCAGCCAATTAGGATAATCATAATAAAGAACCCAAACATAATAAACCAGGTCTTTCGAACATTAGAATCTTTTTGGGAATAAGCTGTTGCCATAAAATTTAATACAGGTAGTTAGAAACAAAGATTACGATATATAATTTTTTAGTGTTCCAGAACCTATAAATAACGAAGATTTACTTAGTCTCGAAGTTTAAAATTAAAACTTCACTTCTACAGGATTACGAGCTGACTCATCTCCCAACTCAAAGAATTCTCGCTTCTCGAATCGGAAAATTCCAGCAATCAAATTATAAGGAAAAGACTCAATCTTTATGTTTAGATCTCTAACATTTCCGTTGTAAAATCTACGAGCAGCTTGAATCTTGTTCTCAGTATCTGAAAGCTCTCTTTGTAATTCCAAGAAATTTTCATTAGCTTTTAGGTCTGGGTAATTCTCAGCCACAGCAAAAAGTGACTTCAGAGCACCCGCCAACATATTTTCGGATTGAGCTGTCTGTTTTACATCTCCTGACTGTTCAGCGTTCATCGCTTGAGTTCGAAGTTTTGTGACCTCTTCAAAAACACCTCGTTCGTGTTGAGCGTAACCCTTAACAGTGTTTATAAGTTGAGGAATAAGATCGTACCGTCTTTTAAGTTGAACATCGATGTCTGCCCAAGCCTCTTTGGTTCGGTTTACCAAACGAACAAATCCGTTGTAGGTAAAGATCACAGCAAAAACAAGAATGATTATCGCAATGATGATGTATATACTAGTTTCCATATTATTTATTAATTATTAATACATTAATATAATACCAAGAATGAATTTTTTGTTCAATACAAGAACTCTTCCATCTAAAAAACCAGTCGCTTCAAGCGACTGGTTTTTTAAAACTACATCATTCCACCCATACCTGGCATTCCTCCACCAGCTGAAGACATATTGCCTTCCTTGGATTCTTCTGGTTCATCTGCTACAGCTGATTCAGTAGTCAACAAGATTGCAGCAGCTGACGCAGCGTTCTGAATTCCACTTCTAGCAACCTTAACAGGATCAATTATACCTGCGATTATCATATCTGGAACCATCTCATCAGTTAACGCGTTATATCCACTAGAGCCTTTTCCTCTCTTAACTTTATCAACAATAACCGCACCGTCCTCTTTTCCAGCATTGTCTACAATATTACGTAATGGTGCTTCTAGTGATTTCAAGACAATAGAAACTCCAACCTCAAACTCTTTATTTTTTTCCATCTCCTTCTTTAGAACATTCTCAACTTTAGAGATAACTTTAACAAAGGCAGTTCCACCTCCAGCTACTACACCCTCATCGATAGCGGCCTTGGTTGCGTTAACAGCATCCTCTATTTTTAGCTTTAGATATTTCATCTCAGTCTCTGTTGCTGCTCCAACTCGAATGACTGCAACTCCACCTGATAGTTTAGCGATTCTTTCTTCTAATCTCTCAATCTCAAACTTGGATTCTGATCTGTTTCTTTGAGTCTTCAACTGTTGAGTTCGGTTATCGACTGCTGTTTTCTTACCCTTACCACCAACAACCACAGTATTATCTTTTGTTGAAATCACTTTACTTGCACCACCAAGCATCTCTAATTCAGCATTTTCAAAATTTAAACCAACGTCTTCACTTATAACTGTAGCACCTACAGTCACAGCAATATCTTCCAATTGCTCCTTTTTACGATCACCAAAACCAGGAGCTTTAACGGCCAAGACATTGAAACTACCTCTAAGTTTATTAACAACAAAGGTTGCTAATGCTTCACCTTCTATATCATCTGCAATTATAACTAAATCCTTTTTTCCACTAGCTGAAAGTTTCTCTAACAGTGGTAGAATTTCCTTAACTGAAGATATCTTTTTATCTGTAATCAATATAGACGGGTTACGATACTCAGCCTCCATTCTTTCGGAGTCAGTGACCATATAAGGAGAAACGTATCCATTGTCGAACTCCATTCCACTAACAACTTCCGAATCAACTCCAAAGGACTGTGATTCCTCGACAGTCACGACTCCATCTTTTCCAACCTTATCAATAGTGTCTGCAATAATTGAACCAATCAATTCAGATTCGGCAGAGATGGTTGCCACATGCTTAATGTCATCTTTACTTTTTATTGGTTTTGCACTGGACTTAAGAGCTTTAACAACTTCTTCAGAAGCTCTTTCGATTCCCCTTCTAACACCCATAGCATCAACCCCCATACTGATTAATTTCATTCCTTCATCAACAATAGCCTGAGTCAAAACAACTGATGTAGTGGTTCCATCACCAGCCATTTCATTTGTTTTTGTAGCTACTTCTTTAACGATCTCTGCTCCCATATTCTCGAATTTGTCGGTTAGTGAGATCTCTTTGGCGATAGTCACTCCATCATTTGTAATAGTTGGAGTTCCATAACCTTTGTCCAAAATTACATTTCTACCTCTTGGACCTAAGGTAACTCGAACTGTATCGGCTACCATATCAACTCCTCTTTTTAATGACTTTCTTGCTTCTTCACCAAAAATTATTTTTTTTGCCATTTTCTTAATTTTGTTAATCAATTAATAATCAGATGCCAGTTATTTATTGATAACCGCCAAAATATTGTCAGACTTAATAAGATAAAATTCCTCCCCTTCCACTGTTACTTCATCATAACCAAACTTAGAAAAAATAACTTTATCACCTTTTTTTACTGAAGGAGTTATTAACTGTCCGTCTTGGAACTTACCTTCACCAACAGCTAAAACTTCACCTTGTTCTGGTTTTTCTTTATCTATGGTCTCAGGAATAATTATTCCAGAGACTGTTTTCTTCTCCAACTCACTCTCTTCAAAAGGTCTAACCAAGACCCTGTCACCCAACGGAGTTATTTGTTTTGAAACTTCACTTTTCTTCGCCATATGGATATATTTAATTAACTATTAAAAACTTTATTAATCTTGCTTTAGTTTAAAACACCCAAACCAACCAAAGGTGTCATGACTGACAATAGAAAGAGTATTATATCTTTGGTGAACGACACGGTCAACAGACAGAAAATGTTTCTTAATCTTTAGGTAAGGCTAAACTCTGCACTCAACAACCTCCTCTTCAGTGAAAAGTCCAAAACGAACCAAACCTTCAATAATTCCCGAGGAGTAGTTTCCATTTAAAACCTCACCTTGGGCAACATACAGGCTATCACTCAGACCTTTTTCATCACTAATCTTCTGAACCTCTTCTTTAATCTCTTCCGGCGCATTACCTACCAAGACAGAACGGTAGCCAAACGTTAAGGCTGTGATGTCATTACCACTGTCTCCACAGTAAAAAACTTCTTCCTTTTTATTATCCAATTTTTTACGAAGAAACTCCAGAGCAGAAAGTTTATCAACACCCTTAGGCATAATATCAATCAGAATTAGCTCTTTTAAAGGATCGTAGCTCTCTACTATCTTTGTCTCGACACCCAAACTTTCAAACGCTGACTGCAAGTCTTTTAATGCTTGAGGCAATCGAGACTGTTCACTCAAATAAAGACTTATTTTAAAAACATTTTGATGTTCACTCTCTTGTAAAAAAAGATAATCGTCGGTTGGTAATACTTCGACAATTTTCTCTCGGTTCCAGTCCGGATGATTGTCGTGTATTTTTTCAATCCATTCTCCAACTTCTTCTAACTCTCCACTATTATTAAGCTGATACATCACAGTTCCAACCTCAGCAATAAAATAATCTGGTTTCTTTATTCCATATTTTTTTCGAGCTTCAATAAACTCATCTTTATTTCGGCCAGAGACATAAACCAAACTTAAATCTTTGGTTTCTAAAAGACTAAACAAGACAGGCAGACTTCCGTCATACAAATCGTGACCATTAGGCAAAAGAGTTCTGTCTAGATCGGTTGCTAAAATCATAAAAAAATCTGCTTATCATCCTTCCAAGAGTAATACGCTATTAAATAAGCTGATGCGGTAAAAGCATGATTTTCAATCCCACCAAAATCGTATGTCTTACTGTTATAAAACTCTGGAAATATATATCCATCACGCTTCAAAACCTCAGCAAACCCAGTCACCGCTAAAGATTGCTGATCCCCTTTAAGTGAAGACAGGAAGAACCCAGTAACCAAAGGCCAGAGACCACCGTTGTGATATTCAAAAGGATTGTTTCTAAACTCAAAAAGATAGTTAGACCTTAGGCGATTCCAACTTTCTTCACCCTCCTGAATAACTGGATCAAAAGCAGGTAGGATATTTTTTTCTCCACTAGATAGATATCTCTTGAAAATTTCTTGTTTTATTTCATCAGCTTGTTCCTGAGACAGAATATCTGAAAGTACTAATAAAGAATTGGCGAAATTATCAACTCGGTACTCGATTGAGTGTGGGGTAAAACTAGCAATTGGTAAAGGTGATTTATATTTTTTAAATGAATTTTCAAATATCCCAGAACTGTAAACAGAAGGATTGTTTCTGTTGTTTTCTTTAGGGAAATAGTTTACCAATATTCTGTTTCGTAATTTTTCGGCTTTTTCTTTCAGTAGTGTGTTATCAGAAAAAAGTTCTCCAGCTCCTTTTAGTGCCAGATAATAAAGCACTTGGTCATATAAAATATATCCCTCATGAATATATTCATCTGCCCAGTCAGCACCTTGTGGGATAAATATAAGATCCTTACCGTTTAACTCTAAACACTGAAGATAGAAAAGTGCTTTTTCAACTGCTCCACGATGGGTTTTTAAAAAAGCAGTGTCTCCGGTTCGTAAAACACACTGAGAAAAGATGACTACAAACCATAAAGTTGAGTCAATTCGACCAACTGTGGTTCCATAACTAACAGAATTAAGATCAAATGAAGTATTACTTGCTACTCGACCAGTTTCATCCTGCGTCGCTATCAAGGTTTCAATAGATTTTTTAGCTGTCTCTATCAATTCATTATCACCTGAAGCAAAAGCCGCCAGAGAGGCTACTGCCGAATCCCTAGCCCAAATTCTTTTGTAGTTAGCAAACTCCGAAGAAGAAGCTATAAAACCTCTGTCTGTTGAAAGTTCCTTCAGTAAATTCAAACTTTTTTCTTTTGCTTCTTCTACTACATTCATTAATTTCATTATAAGAGTTATTGTTAAACGAAACAAGTTTTAGGACAAATAAAACTATACAAAAACAAAAATTAAACCGAAGATAAAAATTGGAACCAAAATTATGGTAGCCAAGATACTCCAGTTAACCGGCATAGAATACTCTGGCTCTCGATCACCTAATTTTCTAGCTTTCCAGAAAGACCAAACTGCGAAAATTCCGTTAACTCCAACACTCATTGAACCAACTATTGCCAATGTAGTGATGAAGTCTCTCATACCGAGCGCAAAAGCAATTAGTGGGACTGAAACAACCAAAGCAGATGCTAGTGGTCTTGGTATAGAGTAATCAAACCTAAAAATAGAATTAAGACCTATGGCTAAAGTTAGGAAACTTGTAGAAATAGCAAAAAACCCAAAAATATTACCTAGTATCAAAACTCTTGGACCAAGAACCTCACCCAAACCAACAGTCGCTACTTCAGTAGTAGCAGAACCTGTTACTCCAACAACCAAAGTAGCAAAAACTAAATACAAAGCAACAGGAATGATACCACCCCAAATAATTGCTTTTTTCATTATTCTCTCTTGTTTAGATATTCGTAAAATCTTTCTTACTTCAGGAACCGATATCATTCCGGAACAAGCAAAAAGAATAACACCGTACGGTACGAAGAAATTATAGACATCAAAAGATCCAAGGGCTTCGAACGATACTGACGGGGCCGAAAACCCAGCAATAACCACCACAACAAAAAATATAACTACGGTCAAAATAAGTTCCGAACGTTTTATAACATCCAGACCTTGGATTACTAAAAAAGAAAACGAAAGATAAAATATCAAAGACCAGGTCATACTAGTTCCACCAAACAACGAAGAAAGTATATCCCCTTGAGCGACCATATACGCCAAAAGAGTTCCAAACAAACCGATAATCAAAACAAAGCTCTGTATATATTTAGCCCAGCGACCAACATAACGCGCAGTGTATCCAGTCAGTTGGTGTGATTTCTCTGTTCGTAAAGTTACCTCACCCAACATTAAACGAACTACGATTAATATCGAACCCAAAACAAGAAGAGCAAAAACACCGGTTAAAAAACCAGCCTGAGCAAAAACAAAAGGTAGACCCAGTACTCCCGCCCCAACTATGGTTCCAACAATGATGGCTATAGATTCAAAAAACGGCAATCTTTTTTTCATTCAGTATACTTTATCACAAAAATCGCTTTCTCAAACAAACCTGCTGGGAATTTATACAAAAGTCACAACTATTGACTATTTAACAACTTCCACGCTATACTCTTAGAAATGTTGGAATTCATCGAAACAGTTCTCCCGTACATTCAGATAACCCTATCAGTCTTATTGATAGGAGCTATTTTGATGCAAAGATCAGAGGCTGGCGCAGGTGGCGCGTTTGGTGGAGGTGATGGCGGTTCATCAGCAGTACACACAAAACGAGGCTCTGAAAAAACACTTTTTCAAGCAACTATAGTTTTAGGTATTCTGTTTGCTCTATCAGCTTTTTTAGCCTTACTAATATAGTTCTCAAAATTTAAAACTAATAAAACTCTTCCTTAATTTCAATACTAGAATTCTTGTTTTATTTTTTATATACAAATTTTTTATTTTTTAAAAAACACAAAAAACAAAAACATAAAAAGATATGGACAGATCCAATAAGGATATAAAATCCTCAAGCAAAAAATATATTTACAACCTTCCTGTTTCAAACACAATAGAACGGGTATACAAAAAATTCTCAGTTACAGAGAAAATGATTTTCCTTTTGCTACTGTCTATTGCCATAGCATCTGTGATGGGTTTACTTTGGAAAATAAACTCTAATTTTTTGGTTACCATTCCGTACCATGGAGGTTCTATAAAAGAAGGTGTTGTCGGAGCTCCTGGACCAATTAATCCAGTACTCGCGACATCTAGATCTGATAAGGAGTTAACCTCGCTTGTCTATTCTGGTCTTTTAAAACCAACTTCAGACGGCGGATACTCGAATGATTTGGCAAAATCTTTTGAGGTTTCCCCTACCCAAACAGAGTATACTTTTGAAATCAGAGAGGATGCTGTTTTTCATGACAAGGAAAAAGTAAAAGCCTCAGACGTTATTTTTACAATAGAGTATTTAAAACAACCAGAACTTCGTAGTCCGTTAAGAGCTAGGTGGGAAAATGTAGAGGTTGAAGTTCTTAGTCGAACAAAGGTTAAAATAACCTTACCAGAACCTAGACCTGATTCTTTAGAATTATTCACCTTAGGTATTTTACCAAAACACATTTGGGACAAAATTGAAGTTAATCAAGCTCATATTAATTATAATAATGTAGAACCGATTGGATCAGGACCTTTCAAAATAGAGAGTTTCAAACAAAACAAAAGCCGACGAGCAGAACATCAGTATAGATACAAACTGACAGCCTTTAAAGAATACGTTCACGGTCAACCATATATAGACCATATAGAGTTTTTGTTTTTTCAGGATGAAGAATCTGCTGTTAACGCCCTACTCTCTGGTCAGATAGAGACTTTAGCTAGCCCACCATACCAGAAGGTCAATCAGATAATATCCGAAGGACACAGTTTTAAATCAGCTGTGCTTCCAAGAACATTTGCAGTCTTTTTTAATCAAAACCAAAACGACTCTTTAAATCAATCCGGGGTTCGCGAAGCACTGAATATAGCTATAGACAGAGAGGAATTGATAGAAGATGTTTTTTATAGCTATGCACTAGCTATTTCGTCTCCCCTACCAAGTACAGTAGAAAAGAGTATCTTTGGAATTAAAAAAGATGAGACATCTTTTGAGTCTGAAGATAGACTTGGTCTAGCTCGAAGAATTCTAGAAGATCAAGACTGGGAGTACAGTGAAGAAACAAAAACATTTTCAAACAGCGAACTAGAGATAGAAACCCTAACCATAACTCTACTAGTCAGTCAGGCTCCGGAGCTAAGAAGAGCTGCCCAGTTTGTTGTAGAAAAGTGGCAGGAATTAGGAGTTGAGGTTAATCTCGAATCACTACCAACAGACCAGTTAAACCAAAACCATATAAGACCAAGAGAGTTCGAAGCGGTTCTACATGGCTACGCCCTAGGAAGAAATTTTGACCTCTATCCGTTTTGGCACTCAACTCAAAGATCAGATCCTGGTGTAAACATTTCACTTTACACAAACACTCTTGTAGACAACTCATTAGAAGCTCTAAAAAGGGATCTCGACCAAGAAACCAAAACAGTTGAGTACGAAACACTAAAGGAAGAGATAACAAACGATCTTCCAGCAGTCTTTCTTTATTCCCCAAAATTTATTTACATACATCCAGAAGACCTTTTTGGCGTCAATTTAGATTTAGTTTTCAGACCTGAGGACAGATTTTTAAATGTCCACAGATGGTATAAAGAAACAGAAACGGTCTGGAAAATATTTAAATAAAAAATTATAAATTTATTAGATTAATTAATTAATTATGAACAACCAAGTGAGAAAAAATAGTAGTGACAGTACACGAAGGAACGGCCCAAAAAACAATCCACGTTCTCGTAGTAAAAATCGCAGGAACAGTCATTCAAGAAACAGTAGACCAGCAAAACCAATGGTTAGTCTACGAACTGATATGCCAAAACTACCAGAGCTGAAAGATAACATCAGAATAATCCCTTTGGGTGGAGTGGAAGAAGTCGGCCGAAATATGACCGCCATCGAATTTAAGGATGACATAATTGTAATCGACGCTGGTTTTCAATTTCAAGAAAACGATACTCCAGGTATTGATTATATTCTACCAAACACAAGCTATCTGGAAGCCAACAAAGAAAAAATTAGAGCTCTTTTTGTTACTCATGGGCATCTTGATCACATCGGTGGTATTCCCTACTTAATGGACAGAATTGGAAATCCACCTATTTACTCAAGATCTTTGACAACAATAATGATTAAAAAAAGACAGGAGGAATTTCCACACCTACCAGCACTAAACATTCACACTGTGGAGAAAGACGAAAGCGTGTTAGCAGGAAATCTAAAAGTCCATTTTTTCGCAGTGACTCACAGTATTCCAGACTCAATGGGAATAATAATTGACACTCCATATGGTGCAATAGTTAACCCTGGAGACATTAAGCTAGATCATGAAGACGGAGTACCTACTGAAAAAGAACAAGAGGCATTTAAAAAATTTGATAGCCTCAAAACTGTTTTTCTTATGGCTGACTCAACTAACGTTGAAAACCCAGGATTCTCAACTCCAGAAAGAATGGTCCACGAAGAACTAGAAAGAGTAATCCGAACAACTAACGGACGTTTGATAATAGGAACCTTTGCTTCTCAAGTCGAAAGAATGGTTAAAATTTTAGAGATTTCGGAAAAACTTGGAAAAAAGGTTGTTGTTGAAGGTAGGAGTATGAAAAACAACATTGAGATTATCCGTCAGGCTGGAATTCTAACCATCAAGAAAGAAACAATTGTATCAGCCGAAAATATGGATGACTATCCACCAGACAGAATCGTAGCCTTAGTCACTGGCGCTCAAGGAGATGAATTTGCAGCCTTAATGAGAATGTCTAACAAAACTCACAAGTACTTCAAAGTTAGTCCTAGAGACACAATTCTCCTTTCTTCTTCAATCATTCCGGGAAATGAAAGAGCTGTGCAAAAACTTAAGGACAACCTTTCTCGTCAAGGCGCAAAGATAATCCACTACAGATCTAGCGACGGCAAGTTTGTTCACTCGACAGGTCACGGAAACCGTGAAGAACTACTCTGGGTTCACAAAAAGATAAAACCCAAATTCTTTATGCCAATCCATGGTAGTCACTACATGCTTCGAGTTCACGAAGAGCTAGCTGTCTCAAACGGAATGGCTAGGGATAACATTGTAGTTCCAGATAATGGTAATGTTATTGAGATTCGAAACGAGGGTAAAAGCATCATTAAACTAAAAGACAAAGTACCAAATGGTGGTTTAATGGTTGATGGTCTTTCAATTGGGAATATGCAGGAAATTGTTCTGCGCGACCGAAAGATGCTTTCGGAAGAAGGTATGTTTGTAATAATTGCTAGCATAGATCTAAAAACTGGAAAACTTAAAAAATCACCTGATATTATATCTAGAGGTTTTGTTTACCTGCGTGAATCTCAAGACCTTCTACAACAAACAAGACTTATAATCAAAAAAACTGTTGAGAAAACAACACAAGGAATGAATCCTATTAACTTTGATTATGTAAAAAGTAACATCACAGATGAGGTCAGTAAATTCCTATTACTAAAGACTGCTAAAAGACCAATTGTGGTTCCAGTTGTTCTAGGAACTAGTTAAGACCAAACAAAAACTATTTAGAACCGAACAAAAATACCCCATAAGGGGTATTTTTAATCTATCTAAACAAATCTTTTTTTATATATCTAACAGACCTTAAATCTATTTTTTCTTAGCTGGACTTTTTTTTGCACTTTTCTTTTTCGATACAGTCTTCTTTTTTGGCTCATCTTTTAGATGTTTTTCAATATTCTTCCAGTGCTTTTTTAGATCATCACTAATAGCCTTTACCTCAGAGCTGTTTAGAGACTTTAGTTTATTATACTTACTAGAAACATTATCAATGATCTCTTTGTAGTTCCTTTCATTTACCTCTTTAAGATTTTCTAGTTTTTCTAAAACTTCCCCTTTCATTTTCAAAGTCCATCCTTTTATTTTAGTTCTCTGTTTTTTACCTTCTTTTGTACCATACAAAAAATATGCGCTACCGGCTGCAGCAGCTGCGGCTCCTAAACCAACACCCCACTTTACATATGAACCAACATTACTCTCTGTTTTTTTCTTTTTAGTCATTTTTTTTATTTTTAGATTTTCTAGTAACTTTTCTTTTCGACCTTTCTTTTTTAATTCTAAAAAAGTTTAACAAGAATGTAAACAAATTTCCTAAACGCCCAGTTTCTGACTTAATACCTTCTCGAACTAATTTAAAATCATCTGCTGTACTTTCACCTTCTTTTCTAAAACGACTAGATATTTCAATTATATCTTCCTTAACTTTTCCCCCACCCTCTCTGATATTTTTCCTTAAACTATCTATATCCTTAACAATAAGATCTGTCTCCCGTCTAATCTCACGAGAGACATAAAAAACATTTTTCAAAACTTTTACAAGATACAACAAAACCAATATCAATACTAAGGTTACAAGAACCACTGCAATGGCGGTTATGAAAAAGAAGACGTCAGCTTTAATAAAATTTTCCATACAGGCTTTTGTTTATTACAAATGTATTATACCATATAGATTACTACGGCAAACCCCGTTAAATTAAAATTATGACTCCTGAGATTATTTTTTTTATTCTTTCATTAATTGTTCTGGTTGTTGCTGGCGAATGGGTTATTCACTCCTTAGTTAAAATTTCCCGCTATATTGGCCTAAAGGAATTTGTGGTTGCCTTCTTTACTGTCTCAATTGGTGCAGTCGCTCCAGAGTTTGTAATCGGTATCAGTGCAGCTCTAAAAGGAGTACCCGAGATGTCCTTAGGAAACGTAGTTGGAGAGAACATTTTTCTGTTAACTGTGACTGTGGCTTTAGCAACATTTTTTACATGGAAAGGTCTAACAGTTCAGTCCAGAACCGCTCAGGCCGGTATTACATTTACGATTGCGGTTTCTCTCCTACCTTTAATTTTAATAATGGACGGTGAACTTTCCAGAACTGATGGTTTAATTCTTGTTATAGTTTTCTTTATTTTTGTAAGCTGGTTGTTCTCTAAAAAAGAGAGGTTTATGAAAATCTACGATTCAGAGGAAAGAGAAAAAAATCCTCAGACCAAAAGACAGGTTTTGATTCATGTAATAATTGTCTTAGCTGGTATATCATTAGTTTTTATAGCTGCTCATTTTTTAACAACCTCAGCAATCGCTTTTTCTGAATCATGGGGACTTTCACTAACCTTTGTTGGTATATTCATCCTAGCAATTGCTACTGCACTACCAGAAACATACTTTGCTATAACCTTAGCTCGGCGTGGTGAATCCTGGATGGTACTTGGTGGAGTTATGGGAGGGGTAGCTATTGCCTCAACATTGGTTCTAGGAACTGTAGCTTTAATCTCCCCGATAGTTGTTGAAGATACTTCAACATTGGTGATGGCGCGAATATTCCTAGCTATTGCAGCACTTGTTTTTATAGTCACACTCAGCACTTCGAAAAAAATAACAAAAAAAGAAGGTACACTATTAATTTTAATCTACCTAACATTTCTTTTGGTCGAAATTATTATATCAGACACCCCTTTCTATATTCCGTAAAAATACTAGTCACTTAGTCCAGAAAGCATTTTGAGTTTCTTTCTAGCTCTAGATAGAATCAACTTAACTGCATTCTCAGAACGGCCGATTCTTTCAGATATCTCTCGTACCGAATATCCTTGTTGATATTTATACATCAAAACCTGGCGATCAATCTCTCTCATGTTCCTAATAGCTTGCCAAATCTCTCTTCGAAAATACAGATCCTCGGGAGATTGTCCTGTTGAAGCAAACTGTGAAGTGTCGTCCACAAACACAGGGCTTTTTTTCTTATATTGATTAATCAAAAGTCTTCTAGCAATAGTAAAAAGATAAGCTCCATAAGGATAACCTTTTTCTACAAAGCGTCTACGGTGCATGAAGGCCCTTGTAAATGTTTCTTGGGTTAAATCCTGAGCTACATCTTTATTACCACCAACACGCCTCATAAAAAAGTTAAATACTCGGTTCGCGTATTTTTTATACAGCTCTCCGTATGCTCGACTTTCTGTCTTTGATTTTTCTATAAGTTCTTTTTCTTGCATAAATAAAACACTAACTAAATATATCTAAACAACGCGGATGTTCATTCTTCGGGCTATTGACCGAATAATGATTGGAGCCGAGAAGGTTGTTACGATGGTCAAAGCAACCAACGCGGTAGCCAAGTTTTCGTTCAGAATTCCCAACTCAACTCCTGTAAAAGCAACAGCTAGGGTGATCGACAACTGAGGAATAGTAGCGACTCCGATTAAAGAACTTTCTGTATTTGAAAAACCCAATAATCTACCACCTAGATATCCACTTACAAACTTAGATACTATTGAACCAATAATGACCAGAACTGTCAATAAAATTACTCCTGTCAACTCATGAAATATCCAGATATCAGTTTTAGCACCGATAACAATAAAGAAAATTGGAATAAACAATCCGTAACTAATTGTCCTGATTCTGTCTCTCAAAACTGGGTTAACCAGAGAATCAGAAAGAATTAACCCTGCAAAGAATCCACCAACTATAGGATGTAGTCCTAGGAGTTCGAAGATGACTACAGTTCCAATCAAAATAGCAAATATAGAAAGAAAACTACGTTCTGAGGATTCGTCTGCTGGTTGATTCAATGAAAGTAGCCATTGAATCTTTGGAACCACTAAACGAAGAACAACTACAGAAAGTATGAAAAGAATAAAAAACAAAACAATAGGCAAACCCTCGCCCGGAGAACCAACCACTATCTGCAAAAACAGAGCCAGGAGAACAAGGGAGAAAATATCTTCGAAAACAGTTACTGATGTTACTAACTTCCCCGCACCGGTTCCCAATAGTTTGTTTGATTCTAGAGAAGGAATAGATACAGCTACTGCAGATGAAATAAATATTATACCCAACAGAATCGAAGCTTCCAGACCCATTCCAAAAAACCACGCAATTCCAAAACCAGCCAGAAAAGGAATACCAGAGTTCAAAATTGAAACTGCTGTGACATCTTGCCAGTTCTGTTTGAATCCTGAGAGTCTAATCTCCAGACCTGCAATGAACATTAAAAAAATTAATCCAATCTGACCCAAAAAATCGATAAATCCGACTGGCTCTAACCAACCCAAAACAGAAGGACCTATTATAACCCCACCTAATATTAAAGCCACCACCCAAGGTAGATGTAATCTTTGAAACAGTTCCGAGAAAAAAACTGCAGCCATAAGGACTAAAAAGAAAGGTAAAAATTCCATAATAAAATACACTGTACTGTTCTTTTATAGTATATTAAGATTACTAAATATGGAAACTGAAATTTTACACCAATTAATTATTTTACTTACCCTTTCAGCAACTATGGTTCTGTTTATCTGGAACGGTTTACGGTACGACCTGATTGCTTTAGTTGCATTTTTGGTAATTTTACTTACAGGTGTAATAAGTCTTGAACAAGCTTTTGAGGGCTTTAGTCATCCGGTGGTTATTATTGTAGCTTCAATGTTTGTTTTGGGACAGGCGGTTGTTAATTCTGGAGTAGTTGAAGTAATAACTCGAAAAATTGTTTTTCTTAAAAAACATATGGTCTTCCAGATTCTAACCTTGTCTGCTTTAGTAACCATTGCTTCTGCTTTTATTAACAACCTTGGTGCACTGGCTATTATGGTACCTATCGCAGTTCATATGGCGAGGAAAAGTAACGCGTCACCAGCCTTATATCTTTTACCGTTAGCTTTTGCCTCACACCTTGGCGGATTTTTAACCCTAATCGGTACACCACGAAACATCATTGTCTCTGCCTTCCGCGAAAGTGCAACCGGCGAACAGTTTATGATGTTTGATTTTATTTATGTCGGTGGAGCCCTAGCAATTGCAGGACTAATTTTCCTCTCTTTAGTTGCTTGGAGATTTATGCCGAGAAATTCAGACACTAACGCAGGTCTATTCAATATTTCTAATTACATAACTGAAGTTCGAATTTCTGAAAACTCACCACTTTTGGGTAAATATACTAGCCACCTAACAGAAAACAAAGAACTTCATATATCTATAATATCTCTAATCCGCGACAACAAAAAAATGTACAACCTGTCTGGTTACGAGACACTACAAATTGACGATACTCTTTTAATTGAAGGTGATCCAGAATCACTGACCGAACTGGTTGAGACTAAAAAACTAGAACTTTCTGGTAAAAAAAGTCAGGAAAGTGGAATAAGCCCTGCCGAAGAGCAGATTTCATTAGAAGCTATCGTTTCGCCATACTCGAATCTAATTGGAAAAACCTGGAGTGAAATTCCTCTAAAAGAAAAATTTGGGGTTAATCTTTTAGCAATCGCCAGAAAAGGAAAACCTATCAGAGAAAAGATATCAGAAACATACTTCAAGGTTGGAGATGTTTTAATCTTCTACGGACTTAGACAAAGTCTAAGTACAACAATTTCTCAGACTGGTTGCTATCCGTTAGCTGAACGAAATGTTTATTTCGGTCGAAAACTATCTATACCTCTTACCTTAACCATATTCTTGGCAACAATCCTTGCTGCTTCATTTAGTGTTGCTCCTTTAGAAGTAATATTCTTGACTGGTGCAGTCATTATGCTTGTTCTGAATCTAATACCTATCAAACAAGCCTATCGCGCGATAGAGTGGCCAGTCTTGATCTCTTTAGGTGCAATGATCACCATCGGTTTAGCTCTTGAACAAAGTGGTGGCGCAGAGACAGTTGCTTCAGCTTTAAAAGCATTCAGTCAGTATGCGTTTGTGTCACCTGCTCTTATAGTTGGAATTGTACTTGTAATTTCAGTCTTAATGTCAAATTTTATAAACTCTATTGCTTCAGCAGTTTTAATGTCACCAATCGCAATTGCTTTAGCTGTTAGTTTAAGCGCAAACCCAGATGGTTTACTTATGGCTGTCGCAATAGGCGCTTCTTGTGGGTTTATAACCCCAACAGCACACGAATCAAACACAATGGTTATGGAACCTGGAGGATACTCAACTAAAGACTACATAAAAATTGGACTACCGATGGAAATAATTATTATAGTTATTTCTATTCCATTAATTCTATACTTCTGGCCACTGTTTTAATCACAAAATTTCTATATCTCAATGCAATTACTATAAAATCTATTCGTAACGTAATGCTTCTATGGGACTTTTTTTAGATGCCTGATTGGCTGGATATATTCCAAAGACTAAACCAACTGTTGCTGAAACACCTACACCAATAACCGCAGATGAGATCGGGAAACTATATTCCCAGCCAGTAACTAAGACCTGAACTAAAACAAGTGATGCGCCGAAAGCAACCAAAGCACCAAGTGCAATACCTATAAGACCTCCAGCAACTGTAAGGATAACCGCTTCCATAAGAAACTGTCTTAAGATATCTTGACGTGTCGCACCAAGGGCTTTTCTAAGTCCAATCTCTTTTGTTCTTTCTGTGACCGAAACCAGCATAATATTCATAATACCAATTCCACCCACCACAAGAGATATAGCAACAACTGAAACCAAAAAAGCAGTTAGGATTCCAACTATAGTTGAGATCTGATCAATAAGACCTTGTTGTGTGACTACCGAGAAATTAGCGCTATCATCCGGTCGAAGATTACGCACGTCTCTGAGTGTGTTTTCTATATCAACAGCCATTCGATTAACATGGTCTGGACTATCAGCTTTTATAATAATACGATGAAAACCACTACCACCCACCAAATATGTCTGAGCAGATGTGTACGGGACTAAAACAAGTTCATCTATATCAAACATTGCACGTTGGCCAATCGCAGGAGAGACGCCCACAACTCGAAATCGACTGTCTCTAATCATAATACTTTCACCTATCGCATCAGAGTCTCCAAAAAGTTCATTTTTTACCTTCCTACCTATCATTACCACACGATTCCCTGCCTGAATATCAGATTTTGTAAAACTAGCTCCATCAGAAGCATACATCCCAAATGTCTCAGCAAAAAATTCCGCATCTGCACCTATAATAAAACCAGGGCGATAACTCTCTCCTCGATAAGAAACTAGACCTGAGGTTATAACTATAGGAGAGATCTCTAATCTATCTGGAACATTAGATCGAACAGAAAGAGCATCGACATCACGTTGAGTGAGTAGATCGGCAAATATGGCGGTTGGGTCAGTTATGTCGTCTCCTGGGATAACCGCCACTGTCTCAGCTCCAAGTTGACTTATCTCTCCAACAATGAGTTGCTGTGCTCCAGACCCAAGGGACATTACTGCAATAATAGACGCCACACCTATAACAATACCCAAAATAGTAAGTGCTGAACGTCCTTTGTGCGTACTTAACCCCGATAATGCTGTTAATACTGTTTGTTTAAAGTTCATATTTATATTAAATATATTATCAGTGTGAGGTTAATGTATCTTTCTGTCACTCTCGATTTGTCCGTCTTTTATATACAACATTCTTTCAGCACACTCAGCTGTTTCTTTTTCATGAGTAACCAAAATAATAGTATGACCCATTTCTTTGTGAAGTTTTTTTAGTGTGTCCATAACAACATCACCAGATTTTGTATCCAAGTTACCCGTCGGCTCGTCTGCAAAAATAACCTCAGGCTTGTTTACTAACGCTCGAGCAATGGCAGTACGCTGTCTTTCTCCACCAGACAGTTTTGAGGTTATAAAATCAGACCGATGAGAAAGACCAACAAGCTCAACAACACTTTTGATACGCTGGTCCCAATCACTCTCAGGTGTTGAAGAATATTTAAGCGGTAAAGAAACATTTTCATAAACGGTTTGTCTTGGAAGAAGATTAAAAGTCTGAAAAACAAATCCCATTTTTTTGTTACGAACATGAGCAATTTCTTCTTCACTGTGTTCACAATATTCTTTTCCATCAAATCGAAAAACTCCGTCTGATGGATCGAGTAGAAAACCTAAAATATGAAGTAGTGTTGATTTTCCAGACCCAGACGGACCCATAATAGATACAAACTCTCCTTTTTTAATAGAAAAAGAAAGGTCGAACAACACCTGCGTGTCAGGTGGTCCATAGAAGGTTTTATTTAAATTTTGTATTTCAAAAAGTGACACGGAAATAAACTTTAAACAAAAATTGCTGAATTTTTATCCTATCTTATAAAGGTAACTATTTCATCACCTTCAGAAAGGTTGCCTGTTATCTCTACTCTACCGTCAATTCCACGAAGTCCGGTTGTGACTTCTACATTTTTCAAACTACCGTCGGACTGAGCCACCCGAATAAGTCTTTTTCCATCTTCTATAACAATAGCTCGGGCTGGTACAGCAAAGACATTTTCTGCACGAGAGACCGAAATATCAACATCTCCTGTAAGACCAGCCCGAATTCTTGGATCATCTCCTGTTAGAATAAGAACTGTTTCAAACGATGAAATACCGTCAACCCTTCTAGCTCTTGGTGAAATCGACACCACCTCAGCCTCAAAAACATCATCGCGGTATGCATCAAGTCGAACAGTTGCTCTATCGCCAAACGAAAGTTCTGCAATATCAGCCTCGGAAACATATACTGTTATTTCATAGCCATCGTCAGACATAAGATCTATAGCTGGAACACCGACAGAAACAAACTCACCTCGACTAACAACCACTCGACTAACAACTCCAGCAAAAGGTGCTCTAATGCGAGTTCGCTCTAGAGCAGTACGCACAACATCAACAACTCCCTCCTGAACTCGAACCTGTTCTGGTCGCGCGCCTTCAATTGCCAGTTTGTATTCTGCCACAGCCTGGTCTCTAGCTGATTTTGCTTGTTCGTAAGCTCTGCGATTACTTGTGTAATTTGCAGATCGGCTATTGGGAATCTGGACTCTCCACTCAACCTGAGAACCTTTAGCAAAGTTATTTGGAAATTTAATATATAATCCTTTATTTCCTAAAGGTTTTTGGGTCTGGGTCGAAACCTCACCAACCCCAAACTCTAAACCTGAATAATTAAATGAATAACCAGACTGTGATCCCGAACGATACAAAGTAATAATATACTCTCCTTCATTTTCTCCTGTGTATGTACCAGAAACAGTAGGAGGCTCGTAAGAAAAAACACTTTCCTCAATATGATCTCCGGTAAAATGTGCTTCCAAGCCTGAAGTTAATAGATTTCTTCGAGCACTCTCTAAGGAAACCTCAGCTGAGTTAACCCTAGCTAACGCTGATGCTTCTCCTGTAACAGAAACTCCAGCCAACAGATCTTCCAGACGTGCTTCAGCAGACCGAAGTTCACTACGTTCAGCACTGTCATCAAGGTATGCCAAAACCTGATTGGCAGAAACACTATCTCCTTCTGCAACATTTATTTCCGCAACACGACCCGATTTTTCAAAAGAAAGCGTTACCGACTGTCTAGTATCAACAACTCCAGTTTCAGTAACTATCTGTTCAATGTTGTATCGAGAAAGGAGTTCTGTCTCTATATTCTGATCCTTCTCTCCACCAACGACCATTATTAACACCACAACCAACAGAACAGAAAGAGCTGGAATATATACCCACGGGCTTTTTATAATTGATATCATAATAATATTTAAAAACTAAAATATATTTAATATTGTACTACAAACCTACAAACATAACCAAGAACCCTATACTAATTTATTACTTTTAAAATATATTTACTTAGAAAATTTAAATTTATTTATAAACCTATATAAATAAAAAGACCCTTAATTTGCCGAAGCAAAAAAAGGGTCAAAGAGTTAAAGTGTTGATAGATTAAAACCTATTTACATTTTATCTCAGGATTTGCGAGAGAAAACACGAGCGTCATTTTCTCGAATACTTATTCCGCCAAAAGAATCAGAGTGTACACTCCAACCTACAGAACACCAATACACATCCACAACACACAGGACACCAAAAATGTTTTTGATGTAGAAAATGTTTGCACGACCATTGGTCAACAAAACACCATCTTCTCCATTTCCCTGCTTTTTGAGCAGATCATACAGTTCTGCGAGTGTAGTTTCAGATTTTTTTTCACCACCAAATTCTTTGATGATTAAACTGTCGGCACAATCTTGAGTTAGATCAGCGAAGCAAATGGACTGTGCTCCCATTACTTCGTCAACCACACCGTCACCGGTAAGATACCATTCATTGAAATTTTCCCAAATCCCATGAAATCTGACTTCCTTGGAATTCATAACAAACTTCTCTTTAGCAATAAACTTTTCGTCTGTAGCTGAAGTGTTTGTAGTACCTAAGGAACTTAGAATTACCTTGGTTAATTTAACTTCAATTTTGGCTCGACCAGTTATTAAGGCATCAATCATTTCTTCACCACCAATCATGTTCCATATTACTTGGATTCGATCAACTGTTTTGTTACATTTCATTATTTTTGTCCTTCCTTTACCATTTAGGTTGTTTGGATTAAGCCTCACTCATATAGAGTACTCAGGCACTGGACTAACTTAGTCACAGTTTTAAGAAGCCAATGATAATTTAGCTACTCAAAACCATGACTAATTTCATATAATTTTTTAATGAACTTTTCCTGAAAAATATACCACACATCCTGAATTAGCTCAAGTTTGTATTTTAATTCTTAAATACTCAACAGAAACAATACAGGATTAGTGTATTAACATCACTTCTCCTTAAAAAAGAGTTCTCGAAGTTTGAGAATGTGTTTTTAGAAACTTGTAGATATGTCTTGAGATTGATTATTTATTTCCATTCTGTAGATCATGTAAATCTTTTGTTAGCTTAATTATATGAATTTCAAGTTTTTCTGCTTGTTCTGTAAGTTTGTCGTCGGTTTTATATGCATAATTTGACAAGGAGTCAGCAACAACCAACATTTCGATTACATCTTCGTGGACAGTAGGATTACTGGTGGGAAGATATCCTTTTTAACATCATTCACAATATGTATTTGTCGAACATTCAAAATCATATTTAAGTTGGTAATTTTATAAAAAACATTTGTGTTACAATTAAAAAAATATGAAGATTACTGCCTCTAAAATAATTAGATCCAAATGGTCTTCTGAAAAAGCTTTTGTTTTGGCTACAGCTGCGGCCGCAGTAGGACTTGGTAATGTTTGGCGCTTTCCTTATATAGCAGGTGAAAATGGTGGAGCTGCTTTTATTATCGCTTACATCTTTGCTGTTTTAGCGCTAGGAATTCCTCTAATGATTGTTGAGATAAGTGCTGGAAATATCAAAAAAGGTGGCCCAGTTAGAACCTTCAGAGCAATGAATAAGAAAATGGCCTTCTTTGGTTGGCTGGTGGTTGGTTTAACTATGATAATTATGAGTTACTACTTGGTCATTACTGGATGGACATTAGGTTATGCACTAGAGAGTTTGACTGGTAACATAAGTTCCTTTGAGGATTTCACTTCTGATTATCGTTCTCTGTTTTATTTCCTGATTGTTTGTGGATTTACAGCTTTTATTGTTGCTCGAGGAGTATCAGCTATTGAAATCCTAAACAAAATAATGATGCCATTATTTCTCCTAATTATTTTGGTTCTTACAGGCTACAGCTTAACCTTGGAAGGAACCGGTAGGGCTTTGAGTTTTTTGTTTGAACCAGATATGTCGTCTTTTTTGTCTCCACAATTGTGGGTTTTAGCTTTTGGACAAGCCTTCTATTCTCTTGCTGTTGGGCAAGGTTACTTAATAACCTACGGTAGTTTTTTACCAGAAAATATAAATATTCCACGTTCAGTTAGTATTGTTGCTATTTTTGAAACAGGGGTTGCTTTGATAGCAGGACTAATGATATTCCCCTTAGTTTTTACATTTGGACTAGATCCTGCTGGTGGAGCTGATCTAGCTTTTACTACATTACCAATTGCTTTTGGTAATATTCCATTGGGATTAATTCTGGCCATACCTTTCTTTTGGTTGTTCTTTTTGGCAGCTATAAGTTCTTGTATCGCAGGAATGGAGGTAGTTAAAACTTCTATGAGAGAAGAGTTGAGACTAACACATAAGTGGGCTACAGTTGCTTCATTCCTGCCGATATTACCGCTAGGTATATTAGCAGCACTAAGTTTTACCCCAGCTGACCTTTCCTTTATGGGTCGACCCTTTTTGGAAGTCTTGGACATGTTTGCAGCTAACCAAGTAGTAATAGCGTTGGGGTTAATAGGTGGAGCTATTATTAGCTGGAGCGTTAGTCCATCTTTAATTATCAATCAATTTAGTAATAACTTTAGACGATACGCTTCCCATACACTAAGAGCCACCCGCTATTTATGGGTAATAGTTTTACTTATTTTAATAATAAGCTTTTTGTTTTAGGGAAATAAAATAAGAAGCCTAAAAAATGACCCGGTCTAAATAGAATCAATCTTAAATTCTATTTTTAGGATTTTCTTCTGCTTTTCTATAACCTAACTTGGATCAGTAAAAATTCGAGCCCATGACTGGTTCTAAAATCGTTATGCAAAACATAGCTACTTTAGAGACCTCGGTCTATCTCACACGACTGCTGCCGGACTTGGACTCGAACCAAGATTCCACCCTCCAGAGGGGCGTGTCCTACCATTAGACGATCCGGCATTAACAACAGCTTAAGACTGTTGAATACTCTACACACTATACTAAAATTCGTTGCTCTTCAAGAAAATCTATATTGTAAATAATATAACTATACCCTCTACATAGATTTAATAAATTCTGTAAACAATGGGTGTGGTGAGAAAGGTCGAGCTTGAAACTCTGGATGGAACTGGGTACCCAAAAAGAATGGATGGTCCTCTTTAGGTAACTCTGCAATTTCCATTAGACGTCCATCTGGAGATTTACCAGAGAAGACCAAACCTGCTTTGACCAACCTTTCCACATATTCTGGGTTAACTTCATATCGATGACGATGTCTTTCTGAAATATCTTCAGTTTTGTATGCTTTTCTTGCCAATGTTCCCTTTTCTAACTTAGCTGGGTATGACCCAAGACGCATAGTGTTACCATATTCTTTTTTATCCATTTTTTCTTTTTGTTCCGGCATTATATCGATAACCAAATCCTCGGCTTTAGGATCTATCTCCGCTGAGGTCGCCTTTTTCAAACCTAAAACATTTCTAGCGTACTCAATAACTGCAACCTGCATTCCATAACAAAGACCTAAATAAGGAATCTTATTTAAGCGTAGATACTCAACCACATTAATCTTTCCTTCAATTCCACGAGCTCCAAAACCACCAGGAATGACCACTCCATCATATTTACTTAATTCTGAAAGTCTCTTTTTACCATCCTTACTCTCGAACTTTTCAGAACTAACATAATGAATCTTCACATCCTTACCCAACTTAAATCCTGAAAATTTTATAGCCTCAATTATGGAGATATAGACATCGGACAGAACAAAGTCACCGGATTCAAAATACTTACCAACAATAGCAATATTTTTTTTATCAACTGCTCGTCTTTTCTTGTTCAAAAGATTTCGCCAATCCTTTAGATCAGTTTTACTCTCAAGGTGATTTAGATTTAATTGATTAGAAATTATCTTTCCCAATTTGTCGTTCTCAAAATTTATCGGTACCTCGTAGATACTATCAACATCAGGAGCGGAGATAACATGATCACGATGAATGTTGCAGAATGTAGCGATTTTATCTTTTCTTTTTGAGTCCAAAGGAACTTCGGAACGAGCAATTATGACATCAGCCTGAATACCGACACCATTAAGTGTTCTTGCTGCGTATTGTGTTGGTTTAGTTTTCATTTCACCAACCTTAGACGGAATAGGTAAATAACTAACCATCACAAACATAACATCTTCTGGATTTTCAACTTTCATCATTCTTCCAGCTTCGAGAAATATAATATTTTGGTACTCACCGATAGTTCCACCAATCTCAATCACTACCACATCAGCATCAGCCTTGTCAGCCGCTTTTTTTATTCTACGAATTACTTCTCTTGGCACATCAGGTACCACCTCAACATTTCTACCTTCATACTGTAGGTTTCTTTCACGACGGATAATTTCTTGATAAACTCTTCCGGTAGTCATGTAGTTTATTCTAGATAAATCAATGTCTAGAAATCTTTCGTAGTTACCCATATCCTGATCACACTCATCACCATCTCCCAAAACAAAAACCTCACCATGTTCTGTTGGACTCATTGTCCCAGCATCTATATTAATATATGGATCAATCTTTAGAGCTGTAACTGAAAAACCTCGAGCCTTCATAATTGTCCCGATTGCTGAAGATGTTATACCTTTTCCAACTCCCGACATTACCCCACCAACAACAAAAATGTATTTCCTATTTTTTTGTTTTTTCATAATAAAACTAAATCTACATTCTTAAATATCTTTTAACTGCCATATAACTGGAAATACCACCTATGATGACCCCAGCCAAGGTGACCAGCAAGAAAAGTTGACCAAAGTTATCAACATAGTAATAAAAGAGATTCAGCCCAGAAAAGAATCCTGTCGCTGTGTCACCCAGCCATAGAGTTAACGGGTAAAACAAAGTTAAAGTCAGAATTGCTGCCACCAGACCGTATAGAATTCCAGCTACTACAAACGGACCACGAATATATCCTGTGCTAGCACCAACCAATCGCATAACTGATATTTCATCTCGAGAAGTATAGATAGTTAGACGAATAGTATTAAAGGTTATAAGTATCGAAATAAAGATTAGTATGATTACAGAAAGAAAACCAAAACGTTCTAAAGAACTCATTACTGTTATCAATTGATCTATTGATGTTTGGTTATCAATATAGTTAATGTTATCTATTATCCCGTCATTACGGTTGTTAAATTCACTTCCTTCAATCCAAAGAGCTATTCTGTTGTAATCTGAAGGATCGTGAGCTCGAATGTTCAAACTAGCTCCCAAAGGATTTTCTCCCAACTCTGCCAAAACCTCCTTGATAACTTCATCACCCTCACGCCTTTCAAGAAAAGAAGCTAGTGCAGCTTCACGATTGGTATAAGTAACCTCAGAAACCTGCTCAAGATTTTCCAACGAAGATTTCATCTCCATAATCCGACTTTCTGTAGCGGTTACCTGAAAGACTACTCGAACATCAACCTTATCTTTTATTTCTTCTATGGCCATACTAAAAACAGCGCTTAGAAAAACTGTAGACAAAATAACAGAAAGCGTAATTACCATAACCAAAATAGCGGTTGCGGAAATAAAGGCATTCCTTTTAAAATTTAGGAAACCTGATCTAGTAATTCTTTTAAAAGCTGTTTTCATAATTTTTATATTATAAAGAATTTATACGATCTGTTTTACTGTCCTTTACAAGTCGACCCCCTTCTATGGTAACGACTCGCTTGGCAAGATTATCAATAACTCCAGTGTTGTGGGTTGCTAATATTACAGTAGTGTCTAGCTCATTAACCTTTCGTAAAATATCAACTATATCAAATGTGTTTACCGGATCTAGATTTCCAGTTGGCTCGTCGGCCACAATAATTTCTGGTCGATTAACAATTGCTCTGGCGATAGCGGTTCTTTGTTGTTCTCCACCAGAAAGTTGATTTGGGAAGCTAGCGTACTTGTGATCAATACCCACCAACTCTAGGGCATACGGAACATCTTCTTCGATCTCTTGATCACTTTTACCAGCAGCCTCCATCGCAAACGAAACATTCTCGTAAACAGTCTTGTGTGGTAATAAACGGAAGTCCTGAAAAACAACCCCTATATTTCTACGCAGATCATTGAGCTCATATTTATCTAAATCCAAAATGTTGGTTGATCCAATAAATATTGATCCGTCAGTTGGCCTATCTTCAGCTAAGAGCATTCGCAACAGGGTTGATTTACCTGCGCCAGATGGTCCAACGATTGAGACAAATTCTTGAGGATCAATAGAGAAGGTGACCTCACTTAATCCAACAGTGTTGTCTGGATAGATTTTAGAAATACTATCAAAATGAATCATATACAGAAGTAGTATACCTTATTTTACAAACGGTACAAATAGCACTCAAAAAAGTACTAAAAACAAAGACAAAAAATTAGGTTATCCACTTAATAATTACTATACCTTGCAGACATTAATACTCTTGAACTAACAATATCTACAACTTCCCTTCTTGAGCCATGGCTTTCTCAGCTTCCAAGAAGGGTTCAATATCTCCATCTAGAACCTTATCCGGATGCGCTATCTCAACCTCTGTTCGATGATCCTTAACCATTTTATAAGGGTGGAGAACATACGAACGAATCTGCGAACCCCACTCAATCTGGGTACTCTTGCTAACATGAAGACCTTCTTCTTCTTTTTTCTTCTGCTCCTCCATAGCCTTGTAGAGTTTTCCGTAAAGCAACTTTAATGCCTTCTCTCTGTTTTGCGCCTGACTTCTCTCTGAATCCACATGGACCGCTATCTCACTTGGAATATGAACCACTCGGACCGCTGTTTCCCTTTTGTTAACATTCTGTCCTCCTGGACCTCCAGACTTTGAGAACTCTACTCGAATCTCTTCCTCCGGAACTACAAAATCTTTAAGATCATCAATGGCTGGAGTGACTTCCACCATCGCAAAAGCAGTGTGACGCTGTTTTTTAGCATTAAAAGGTGATAGCCGAACTAATCTATGAACTCCAGACTCGTATCTCAAAGACCCATAAACATCTTTTCCACATATCTCGAAAGTGATGTTCCTGTACCCACCGTGGTCGTTTTCGTTTTTATGCAACAAGGCTACTTGCCAGTTCTGCTTTTCAATAAATTTAAGATACATCTCAACCAGCATCCGAGCAAAATCCTCAGCGTCATCGCCACCAGCGCCAGCAAATACTGTTAGAACTGCATTTCCCTTATCATACTTATCCTTACCTTCTGATTGGTCTTTGAGCTCGTTCATCTCCTTAATTAAACTTTGGGCTCGATCTTTGTCAGACCAAAAATCTGTGGCAGTCATTTCTAACTCTATTTCGTTAATTCTTTTATTAATATCATCCTTGTTCATATTAAAAGAGTATAACAAATAGACGGTATAATTAAAAAATCTATATTTAAATAAAAACCAAAAACCTATTCTTATAAACAATAAACTATGCTAATATCTAATTAATTAGCATTAATTAGATTAATTTTTATGAATATGGAAAATCCAAATTTTACAAATGTAGACAAGGGTCTACCTGAAAATAATACAGAGAAAATCAAAGAAGGAGAGCTCACAAAAAGACTTGAGGAGTTTGGAATTACTATTAACTCCGAGCAAGAAGAAATATTGGGTCTTGGTGCTCAGTTTGATCCAGAGGTACTAATTAATGCGCTGAACGTAGAGAAAGAAGATGGAAATGATGAGCTTGTGTCAGAGGCACAACAATTAATCTTAAACCTGAACAGAGAAAATCAAAGAGAAGTAATGAATAAGTTGCAAAAAATTCTGGAAATATAATCCTTGTTAAATTAAAACCCTACAAAATAACTAAGCTCACGAAAGACTCTCACCCAAAGTACCTAAAAATATTTTAAATTTAAAACTTTAAAGTTGAGTATTTTTCAGCAGAATAAATAGTAGAATTTATAAAATTTAAAATATAATACTTAAACAAAAAAGCGGTTTGTTATTTATTTTAATGTCTAAAGTATTGAAAACATCTGCTTAATATACTACTATAGACGAACAACAGAACGAGACAGGCCAACGTAGCTCAGTCGGTAGAGCACGCCCATGGTAAGGGCGAGGTCCGCGGTTCGATCCCGCGCGTTGGCTCAAAAACCTGAACAAACAAATATTTTTGAATTTTAAATTATTCTGATCGACAAATAAACAAAAAGCTGGAAATTTATCCAGCTTTTTTGTTTTGTAGAATTTTGTAAATGTTTAGGATTAAATATTCTCAGCTAATATTTTAGCTACCAATCGTTTACTAACACATTTTCTCCAAACATTGTTTGGACGAGATACTACTCTTTTGAATCAAGAACTTCTTGTGCCAAACCCTTAATAGTTTCATCATCAATATTAGGATCTAATGTAATATCACTTGCTTCAGTACCTTCCACGATTTTTGACAACTTATCACTGTCCATATTGGACAATTCTTCCTTAATAGAATCTAGTCTTTCGTTATTGTTTGGTGGGTTTTCGAACATATTTTTATTATTTATTAATAATTATAAATTATACATCATTTTTGTAATAAGTCCATATTTTATCCCAAACAGACAAATACGCAATAGCCTCCTCGTCTGTTAATCCTTTATTTTTATTTTTTAATCTTAATAATATATTTACTTTGTATGAATCATATTCATCTATTCTTTTGTACAAATCTATATCAATCTCAATTTTTTTTATAAAACAACCCTCAATAATAATTATTTTTTCCTTAAAACACTCTATCTCTTTTTTTACTTTTTCTTGGTCATAGTATTTATCTAAAAATAATTCAATACTTTCTTCATTTTTTGTAATATTTAAAAAATCACTCTTAGAAAAATTTCTAAAATTATCTAAATGAAGGATTTTTATATCCCCGTATTTTTCTTTTAAATATTTAGATAAAGAGGTCTTACCAGTACCTGATTTACCATCTATACCAATGATGTATTTATTTTTAAACACAAAAAAATTATACCTTTTTTAAAAATAAAAAACATCTAGAGTTATTAAATACATAAACACAACAAAACCGAAGCAGTCGCTTCGGTTTTGTTACTTTGCGCGAGCGAAGGGACTTGGTCACTCTCGTGGATTTTTCTTTCATCCTTCGGACTCATAAAAATCTCACTCCATTAACCTCCACTCGGTCACTCCGGCTGTCGCCGGGCTTCGCGCGACCTCGGTTCAAGTCCCATGTCGCGTTAAAACAGAAAAACCTCAACGCTTTCGCATTGAGGTATAACTGTTTTATGCGCGAGCGAAGGGACTTGAACCCTCAACCTCTCCCGTGACAGGGGAGTGCTCTAACCAGTTGAGCTACGCCCGCATTTTAATTGTTTTAAATACTTTCCTATTTTACTCAATATATATTGAATATTCAGGAATGATACTATTATACATAATTTTATATAATTTCAAAGAGTCATCTAGACTAAAACGCAACCTTAAATCATTATACTTAGATTTTCACACAAAACTATCTTCTTTTTTAAAGTCTTTCAAGACTCTACGTAAAGATAAAAAACTCTTAAATACCAAAACTAAACTTAATACCGACTTATCTCTATTTTTTTCGACCAAAACCACACTGTGCACACCCCCCTTCTCTACCACTACAGATTTCACACTCAAAATCGAGACCGTCGTCTAGTTTCTGTACTCCCAAAATGTTTTCTGTATCAGACTTAGGTTTGTTTTGATCAAATTCTTTTTTGTTAGAATCCGAATTCTGTTCTGGATTCATTCCTAATTCATTGAAAAAATCTGATTGGGACATAGTTTTATATTTAATTATTAATGTGTCGGGAGTGAGAATTGAACTCACGACCTTGGGCTTATGAGTCCCACGCTCTAACCAACTGAGCTATCCCGACATATCTATATTTGAAATAATAGCAAAATAAAAGAAAAAAACAAAATATTCACATAGTTTCAGCGCTTCTAACACTCGCCTAGCTCGTTGTTTTCCTTCACAGGGAAACTAGAGTTTCCCCGACCCCCTTCCAGTTCTCATCCAAACTCCGCACTCAAAAACACCCATCACAGGGTGCTTTTTCATT
>SKHG01000066.1 GCA_007117035.1 Candidatus Campbelliibacteriota bacterium | reverse complement strand
CGAGATCGCGCCGGTCGCAGTGCAGCCGGGCCTGACGGCGGCAGCGCGCATTGATTACGGCAACGGTCGATCACTGCTGATCGCGGCTTCTGCGTAACCGGTTTACGAAGACAGTTTGCGCCTCTTGCTTTGTGCTGGATGATGTCAGATCACATCCGCATGGACCAGCAAGAGGAGGACATCATGCGATATTCCAAGGACGAGCGTCGGGCTCATGTTGAGCTGTGGCGTGAGAGTGGTTTGAGCAAGGCGGCGTACTGTCGCACTGCGGGCATTGCTTATCATTGCCTGGTGTCGTGGTGTGCGTCAGCAGGCGCTGACGATGGCACGTCGGGCCATGGCCCGTCGATCCAGGCATCAGAGGTGATGTCCGACGACAGCCAAGGCGAAGCCTTTGTCGAGATCGCGCCGGTCGCAGTGCAGCCGGGCCTGACGGCGGCAGCGCGCATTGATTACGGCAACGGTCGATCACTGCTGATCGCGGCTTCTGCCGATCCTGTCTGGGCGGGGCGCTTGGCACGAGCGGTCGCATCATGCTGAACGTGTCACATGTGCAGCGCATCTTTCTGGCGCGAGCCGTGGCCGATATGCGCAAGGGCATCAATGGTTTGTCGGCATTGGTGACGGATCGTCTGGGCAAGGATCCGCTCAGTGGTGACCTGTTCGTGTTTGTCAATCGTCACCGGACGCTGATGAAGATGTTGATGTGGGAGGTGTCGGGGTTCTGGCTGGCGACCAAACGTTTGGAACGGGGGACGTTTGCAGTGCGCGGCCGGGTCGGGTCGGCGCAGGCCGAAGGGTGTCACGTGCTGTCGGTGGCCGAGATCATGAATATTGTTGAGGGCATTGATGTCCATCAGGCTGTCTATCATCAACATTATCGTCCGGTGCGCGAGCCGGCGGCGAGCCATGATGATCAGCCTGTGAGTGACAATTAATTATTGCGATCTGTCAGAGCGCAGTAATATATCATGCATGAGCGACAGCATGCGTTCATCTGCAGGGTCACGTCAGCTGCTGCGTCTGACAGCGGAACGTGACCAGCTCGTCCGCCAACTGGAACAGCTCCAGCATGTCGTTGTCTGTCTGCGTGCGGAACGCGATGCGGCGCGGACTGAAGTCATGGACTTACGTCGGCAGTTCAATCATTGCGAGCATCAGCTGGCTGAGACCAGGGCCAGTTTGGCGTCGTTGGCGCATGCCGTTCAACATGCCGATGAACGACTCAAGGCGTTGCTGCGTCGCCAGTTTGGCCGCGCCAGCGAACGCTTGTTCAGCGAAGAGCATATGATCCCTGAAATCCTGGAGTTCATTCGCACAGAGCGCGCCGCACGGGAGGGCAACGTGACCGATCCGACCTCCGCACAGGCCAGTAGTTCCGATTCCGATACGACCAACGACAACACCGGCGACAGTAACAGTAACAACGCTAGCGATGCTCCTGCCGCGTCGTCTACAGGCTCTGCGCAACGCCCGACAGGTCGTCGCCGCCCAGCTACTGCAGGCGGACGTCATGCGCTCCCCGATGACATTGAACGGCGGCATGTCACCTATCAGCCACCAGCTGACCATCCGGCCCTCCGCCATGTCAGAGGCGCCGAGATCATTGGACAGTCAACACATGAACGCTGGTGTATTGGCCCCATGGATGTGTACATTGAAGTAATGACCTGCCCGGTGGCCCGGATTGTCGGGCCGACCGGCCTCACGCGGCAAGAGACACTGACTCCCCCATCGGTCATCCCGCGCAGTCAAGTAAGCGATGCTATGCTGGTCGCCACAGCGGTTGACCGCATCGTTGACCATCTGCCCAACTATCGTCAAGAGCAACGCTTCGCGCGGTTTGATGTTCACATCCCGCGCTCGAAGCTGTGTCGCTGGCACATCGATCTGGCGCATTATTTGCAGCCGCTGGATGACGCCATTCTCGATGTTATCCTGGCGGAACCGGTCATCGGCATCGATGACTCCGTACGGCGCCTGCTGGTTGACGGTCGACATACCTGCCAGCACGGCCGCCTGTGGGCCGTCGCTGGCACGAGTGGCGTCCATTACTTCTTCACCGACACCCGCGGAGGAAAATGGATCGCCGATGTCCTGCAGGGCTACAGCGGCGCAGTAATGGGCGACGCCTACTCCGGTCACAATCAATTGCTGGCCCGCGACGATATCCTGGCCCTGTTCTGCTGGGCCCATGTCAGACGCAAATTCTACGACGCCGCCGACCGTGCGCGCCGTGACGCCATGCTGTTCCTCATCTCGCAGCTGTACGGCATCGAAGATGATCTCAAACACAGCACGCCTGTCGATCGCAGAGCGATCAGACAACAACGTGCCATACCCATCCTGGGCCAGATCAAAACCCTGATGGAACACTGGCATGCCGATCCTGCGGTACTGCCGCAATCGGGCATCGGCAAAGCCTGCGCCTACGCCCTCAAACGCTGGGATGGCCTGATGCGCTACTGCGACATCGGCGCAGCCCCCATCGACAACAACCACACCGAACGCTGCATGCGCCCCGGCGCCCTCGATCGCAAAAACAGCCTCTTCAGCGCCTCGGTTGCTGGCGCCAAAGCCTATGCCACCCTGCTGAGCCTCACCCAATCGGCGCGCCTGCACGACCTCAACCCCGTCACCTACCTCAACGACGTCATCGAGATCATGCACTACGACCGCCGCCCGGTCAGCGAACTCATCCCCAGCGTCTACGGCCACAGTGCGCCACTGCCAAGCGTCCAGCTGGCGCAGTGCGGCATGCCCGTCCAGGTCTGACTGCGACGCCCGCCACGCATTGCGTCTGATCTGCCTCAATCGATCCATTCGTGCCTCCCGTTGGTCTATCGCGCACGATTCTACCAGCGGGTGG
>SKHG01000015.1 GCA_007117035.1 Candidatus Campbelliibacteriota bacterium | reverse complement strand
GGATCAACCGGTTAAAGAGAGAAGAGCATAATCACACCTTTGACCTGATAAACGGCCCGCTTTACAGATTTGGGATCTATAAAACCGGTGAAAATGAGCATCTGTTCAACTTTTCATATCACCACATTATCTGTGATGGCTGGTCTTTTGATATTATCATTCAGGATATCCTCACCATCTATACTGCAAAATCTGAAGGGTTAGTACCCGATCTGAACCCGGCAAATCGATTTTCGGAAGTCGCATTAAATAGCCTCTCCGACCCGGCCAGAGAGAAGGATCTTGAATATTGGGTTGATCAGTTCAAGGACGAATTGCCGGTTCTTGAACTTCCTGTTGATCAGAAACGGACCAATGAACGCTCCTTTCGGGCAGGCACTTCGCGCAGAACCATCGATGGCGGCCTTTACAGTAGAATCAGGAAAAGCTCAGCCAAACTGGACGGTTCACTATTTCATCTGACGTATGCAACATTTGTACTTCTGTTGAATAGATTAACCGGGCAAAAAGAGGTTGTATTGGGAATTTCATATGCCGGTCAGCAGGCACTGGAAAACGACAGGCTGGTCGGACATTGTGTAGAACTGCTGCCTGTCATGAACCGGTTAAAAACTGAACAGACTTTTACTGAATTCCTCTCTGCCACATCATCCAGGCTCTATGACGCCATCGAACACCATCACTGCACGTATGGCACACTGCTAAAAGCACTTAAACCGAAAAGAGATGGCTCTCGTACTCCTCTGGTCTCCGCAATATTCAATATTGACCGTATGGAAGAGAGTCTGCAGGCCGGAGAAATTACGCTCGAGGGAATTGATGTTGAGAAAGAATTTACGGCATTTGAAATCTCTATGGACATTCAGGATACCGGTCAATCACTGAAAATTCAGTGCTACTACAATCGGGATCTTTTTGATGAAAACAGCATCGACAGATGGCTCCGGTATTATGAAAATCTGTTGAATCAAATTTGCAATGATGAAAGCTTTGATCGTTCCATTCATGAATATCACCTTGAACCGAAGCTGTCAGAGACTTCAGCCATTAAAGCACTTTATAATGAAGATCCGGACTGTCTGACCTCTTCATCCATTATCAATCTATTTGAGAAACAGGTAAAAACGGAACCCGATGCGATTGCTTTGATCTCAGCAACTGATGAGCTCACCTATCAACAATTTAACAACCGTGTAAATCAGCTTGCGCACTATCTGACAAAACGTGGCGCAGGGAGAGAATCACGCATTGGGATCTGCATGAAAAGATCTATCGAACGGATGATCGCCATTTATGCAGTGATGAAAGCCGGAGGTGCATATCTGCCGATTGATCCGGAACACCCACAGGCACGTGTTCAACAGATGCTTGATGATGCAGATCCTCTATTGATTGTCACCTCATCAGAAAGTGATGATCCTGTCAAAGGCACCGGCTATACATTGCTTTACACCGAGAACGAATCTGAGCAGATTCATCAGGAGAGTGGAAAAAACCCGAATGTTAGGATCAGCGGAAATCAGCTGGCTTATGTTATCTTCACCTCCGGCTCTACCGGTAAGCCAAAAGGGGTCATGATTGAACACCAGTCACTCGTTAACAGGATCCTTTGGATGCAAAAGGAGTATCCGCTCTCCCCTTCTGACAGGTTAATCCAGAAAACCCCCTACACGTTTGATGTATCTGTCTGGGAACTATTTTGGTGGAGTATTACGGGAGCATCACTCTTCCTGACAGAACAGGGTGAAGAAAAATTTCCGGAACAACTGGAAAAAAGGATCAATGCCTTTGGAGTCACTCATATCCACTTTGTACCAACCATGCTCGACAGTTTTCTGGATTATTTACGCCATAAAGCAGAGCCTGACACAAAATATATTCCTACCGTTACGACCCTGTTTGCCAGTGGCGAGGCACTGACCCACAAACATGTAGAGGGGGTTCATGAGTTGCTGCTTTGTGAAATTCATAACCTGTACGGACCAACCGAAGCAACCGTTGACGTCTCCTACTTTGACTGTTCTTTTGCGGATCAATACAGATCCATACCGATTGGTAAACCCATCAGCAATACTGCTCTGCTGGTTCTCAGTGAATCACTTCAGATACAACCTGCAGGCGTACCGGGAGAACTCTATATCGGAGGGGCCGGAGTCGGACGCGGTTACATTAACAGGCCGGACCTTACGGAAGAGCGATTTATCGATAACCCGTTTAGCGAATTTCCATTCAAAAAGCTCTACAAGACCGGTGATAAAGCTCTGCTGCTGGAGGATGGACAGATCGGATATCTGGGCAGAATTGATTTTCAATTAAAGATACGGGGAAACCGTATCGAAGCCGGTGAGGTAGCCAGTGCACTCACGCTGCATCCGGATATCAGCGACTCTCTTGTCGGAGACTCTTCAGCATATGAACAAAATCCGAGACTGGTTGCCTGGTTTACGTGGGAGAAAGAAATGCCTGATGTTCAGAGCCTGAGAAACTGGCTGGCGGAGCGCCTGCCGGCCTACATGATCCCCTCTCTTTTCATTCCTGTTGATGAGTGGCCATTAACTTCCAGCGGGAAACTGGACCGAAAGAGTTTACCCTGGAAAACGAATCCGGATGATATTGGTGAGATTTCAAAACCGGAATCTGATATCGAAAAAATTCTGGCAGAAACCTGGGAAAATGTTCTGGATCACAGTCCTATTGGAATTGACGATGATTTCTTTACCCTGGGCGGAGATTCCATACTGAGCATCAGGATTGTAAACATGCTGCGTCAAAGCGGATTGGATCTCACACCACGTCAACTATTCCGGACACCGACCATACGTTCTCTGGCTCAATTACTCTCCAATGAATCGGGTGACAGAATCAAGCCGGCAGTTG
>SKHG01000003.1 GCA_007117035.1 Candidatus Campbelliibacteriota bacterium | reverse complement strand
CGAGTCCGAACGCCCCCATGCCACGTCCAACGCCACCGCTCGCCACGGGCCGCCTCGGGGCCAACGGGAGGGCGCCTTCCCACCCCCCCGCCATGGTCCGCCCGAGGGGCCTCCTGTTGCCGCTCCGGGTTCTCTGTCACCCGAGAGTCACCCACGGGCACGAAACAGGGCCTCCCGAGCAACCGCCCGAGAGGCCCTAAGTCGTTGTCCTGCCTTAAGTGAGCCGGGTGGGTCTCGAACCCACGACCTACGGATTAAAAGTCCGATCCGGCGATTTTATGCCTGTTTGCTCCTGTTCCTATACGTCTTGTGCCGCAAGGGATTCTGGCGTTTTCTCCAGGAGGCGAGTTTCGCCGGTTTCGGGCCTGTTTGGACCCGCTGTCACCCAGGAGTCACCCACGGACCCGGCTCGGGACAGGGGCTCCGGCCCCCTTCCTCGGGCGGAGTCACCCACGGGCTCCGAAAACTAACGCCCTATCGGCTGCCACCGGCGGCGATACCACACCTCGACGGCCTTCCAGTCCCGGGCGGGAACCGGCCTGAAACTGACAAGCCATTCGGACACGTCCGAACCCTGATCTTCCGCCACCCTTTCCAGAGCATCCGCGACGGTGGGCCGAACCCGCGAGTGCTTGCGCCATTCGTCCCAGGTCGAGAGCCCATCCGGCTCGATCCCGATGCGGAACAGCCCCCGGCCCCTCCGCTCGGTTTCCTCGACCGACAGGCGTTCAAGTGTCCCATCCGGGCGTCGCCACAACTTGACTGCCGTGGGCTCGAACGTGTCTCGGGTCGTGAACCAGACGACGGGACGCTCCCGCTTTTCAACGACCTCCGTCGCGGGTCGGAGCACACCAGCGGATTCGATTTTCGCGAACCATACTCCAACCGTGTAGTGCCATGCGAGGCTCTTCACGACCCGCTCCCGAAAACGGCTTCAAGCTCCTCCGCCGCCCCCCCCTGCATGTCCGGCAGGACGTGCGAGTAGGTGTCCAGGGTGAGGGTGATATTCGCGTGTCCAAGGCGCTCCTGAACGATCTTCGGGTTGACGCCTCGTTTCAGGAGGAGCGTGGCGCACGTATGGCGAAGGTCGTACATGCGGAAAGCGGGTTGGAACCGGCGGCGGAACGCCCCGTCCGGGTCCTCGGCCTCGGAGGCGGGAGTCCACTTCCCCCCTTCGATAACCTCCCAGGCCCCGAGTCCAGCGGTGGCCATGATCGTTCGGAAGTTGCGCGAGTTGAGATTCGCCCCGTCGAGGGGCTGGCCCCATTCGGTTGTGAACACGAACCCGAAATCCGCATACTCGGCCCCGAGCTTAAGGCGCTCCCGGGCCTGTTCGGCTCGCCACTCCTGGAGGGCCCGGGTCGCCACGGCCGGGAGGAGGACAACCCGGCTCCCCTTCCGAGACTTCGGGGGGACCAGCTTCCACCCCGTACCCGGGGCGGCCTCGAATCCGTCGCACCCGTCGCAATCGGGGTCCGTGCATTCGCCGTGGCCTTCCCGGTCGTGAACGTCCCGGAGGTGGCCGCATTCGCATACCTTCGGAACGCCGGTCCGGCTCAGAGCCCGTTGAACGTGGATCTTCCCACCTTCAAGGTTGACATCCGGCCACTTCAACCCGAGGGCCTCCCCAGGCCGTAGGCCGCCCATGAGGAGGACGCACCAAAGGGCGAAGTACCGATCCTCCCGGGCGGCTTCGATGAAACGGCCGGCCTCCGCTTCGCTCATGGCCCGAATCGCCTTCTCGGAACTCTGGCCCGCGTCGTCTCCCGCGTCCCACGGCCGGGTTGGGCGCTTCGCGTGGTCCGTAGGGTTGGACGGGAGGGCCCGCCGCTTCACCGCGTCCCCGAGGGCCTGGCGAACAATCGTATGGAGGTACTGGATCGTGCGCGGGGAAAGCTCCTTCTCCTTCCATAGGAAGGTGTACAGCTCCTCGAAGGTCTCGGCCGACAGGCGATTGAGTTGAACGGACCCGATCCGTGGGGCTCCGTCCGGGGGCTCCTGAATGTATCGGCGGAGGATGCCCCGATAGTCGTGAATCGTGCGGGCCCGAACCTCCCCCTCCTTCGTCTCGAGCCAGCGTTCCAGGTACTCGGAAAGGCGCTCCTTCGAGGGCTCCGTCAGCCCGCCCTTGTCCTTCATGCGCTCCAGGCGGCGGGCTTCCTTCTTCGCCTCCCGTTGCGTGTCGAAGGTTTTCACCACGAAGCGGCGTTTCCCGAGCTTCCGGCGGAGTCGGGCCAGGAGGGCCGTGGCCGGGTTCGGGAATCCGTCCGCCAGCCACAGGGTGACCACGGAACGGCCGTTCTCCTTCATGAGCCGGGCGGCTTCCCCCTCCGCCTCCGTTAGGTCGTGGTGGCGGCTCCACTCCTCCGCCTTACCGCCGGACCCGCTGGCGACCAGATACCGGGGCTCGGCCTCCCCGTCCGTCCCCGCTCGGCTTCGCTCCTTCTCGTACAGCGGCCGGTTATTGCGCTCGACCCGGGACGGGTCCCGGCCGATGAACACGCGACAGGTCCACCGGACCCGTCCGTCCGCCGTCTCACGCCTTTCGATGCTCGCCACGTTGGGCCTCCTCCGAGCGGGGGGAAGTGAACTCCTCCACACTCAAAATAACGGGGCCAAACATGAAAGACCAGCGGATAAAAGGTCCGAGGGTCGACTGAAAACCGTTGAGACACCTGGCCTATCTCGGTCGTGGTGACTCATGGGTGACTCAGTCGGTGGTCACGGAAAGAATCACCCGGACATAATCCGGCCGGGCCCGGTCCACGGCGTCCCGCACCGCTTCCACGTCTCCGGCAACCCGGACGCCCGACGCAGCCAGGGCCTCCAGGAGGGCCGCCACCAGCTTGGCCTCCCGGTCGGGACGCGGGCCCAGCTCGTGCAACTCGCGGGCGGCGCGGTCCGCGTCCATGAGAAGCCAACCGACGCGCTCCCCGG
>SKHG01000050.1 GCA_007117035.1 Candidatus Campbelliibacteriota bacterium | reverse complement strand
TTCTTGAGGTTGTGTTTCGTTTTCTGGTTGTGCTTGAGTATTGTTCTGAACTTCTGAGACTTCAGATATTGTCTCTTGATCTACAGAGTTATTTTGAGTTCCTTTTTCTTTCGACATAATATAACGATCCAACATAGAAGTTCGGTTGTCGTTTTTATGAGATTTAACCAACTCTAAAAGATCATTAAGGTCGTCAGATGAGAAAAAATCAATTGAAAGCTTTCCGCCAACTTCCTTTCTTTCTATATGAACCCTAGTACCCAAAAACTCCGTAAACTGTTTTTCCAAACTTTGCATAGCTGGATCAACAACAAATTCTCTTTTACGAACTTTATCTTGAGCTATTTTTTTAGCAATTCTCTCCGCCTCTCGAACAGATATTTTTTTATAAACAATTTCCTTAAAGAGAGTGCTCTGCTCTGCTGGTCTGTCTGAAAGCATCATGAGTGGTCTGGTGTGACCTTCAGTTATTTTACCAGCACTCAGTCCATCAAGGATCTCTTCTGGCATTGAAAGTATTCTCAGAGTGTTACTAACGTACTCCCTACTTTTACCCATTTTTTCGGCAATCTGAACATGAGTAAAACCAAATTCCTTAGACAGCTTGTGGAAAGCTCGAGCTCGTTCTACTGGATTAAGATCTTCTCTTTGGATGTTTTCAATGATAGCTAACTCCAGTTTCATTAAATCACTCTCTTCGCCAGTCTTTATTAAAACCGGAACTTGGCTAACTCCAGCTAACTTAGCTGCTCGTAGTCTTCTCTCACCAGAAACTAGTTCATAAAGAACAGCCATTCCACCATCTTCTTTAGGAATTTCCTGACGGGTGACAACCAAAGCTTGTAAAACACCGTACTGACGAATCGAGTTAGCAAGACTTCTTAGATGCTCCTCGTCGAACTCTCGTCTAGGTTGGTATGGATTAGGAGATATTTTATCAACCTCTATCCAAAAAACTGAGTTTTCGTAAAATTGTGCCATTTTTTTTACCTTAAAAATATTTTAATAAAGTAATTGTAACACAGACTGAAAAACTCTCAACCAGTTAAATTAAGATGATAAATTGAGATAAAACTAATATTATAGTATGATGCTTTTTGGAACTGCTGGAGTGGCGGAATTGGTAGACGCGCACGACTCAAAATCGTGTGGGGTAACCCATGGGAGTTCGATTCTCCCCTCCAGCACATAATAGGGTATTTTTTGATATCCACACAAGCTATTCCAAAATTCATTTTTTTGTGGTATACATATATTTGGAAGAGCCATATACTGTGTATGGCTCAAAAAACAAACAAAAAAGTTAGGAACATTATGACAACAAGTGAAATAGACCAAGAACTACAGATTGTAAGGGATGAAATATCAAACCTTAAAAAGCGCCAGCACGAGTTGCTATACACTAATGAGTGTGGAGCGTCTCCGGACAGTCCGAGTATTATAGGTGTAAGAAATCAACTTGAGGAGAAATACAATCGCGAAGCTATTCTTTCAAGCCAACGCTTTGATTCGATCTTCAAAGCAGGATCACACCATCATCAATCTACAGAACTTGTGGTCTAAAAAAGACCCTCTAAACCAACCGAGTTCTCGGTTGGTTTTTTTTCTAAATAAATTTACTCAATGAAAAAAAAACCATTAATAGTAATTGTTGGTCCAACAGCTTCAGGTAAAAGTGATACTGCGGTTGAGATTGCCCTTCTTTTTGATGGTGAGGTTGTCTCGGCTGATTCCAGACAAGTTTACGCTAAATTAGATATTGGGAGTGGCAAGATAAGTAAAGAAGAGATGAAGGGTGTACCACACCATCTTTTAGATGTAGCAGACGCCAAAAAAAGATTTAGTGTTTATGATTTCAAAACCCTAGCAGAAAAAGCAATCCAAGATATTAGTCAAAGAGGAAAAATACCAATCCTTTGTGGTGGTACCGGTTTTTATATCAATGCAGTAGTAGACAACCTCTGTTTACCTGAGGTTCCACCAAACCAGAAACTAAGAGACGAACTTAGCAAAAAGACTCTGGATGAACTCTTTGATTTGTTACAAAAAAAGGATCCCAGACGAGCTGAGGAAATAGATAGAAATAACCCAGCACGATTACTGCGAGCCTTAGAGATTGTGGAATCAGAAGGTTTAATACCCCAAATCAAAAAAAATGCATCACCTTATAACACCTTACTTATCGGTCTCGACCCAGACCGAGAAAATCTTAAGCTTCGAATTAAAAAAAGACTGGAGGATCGTCTCAAAATAGGAATGGTGGAAGAGGTTGAGAAACTTCATCAGAATGGCCTAAACTGGCAAAGACTAGAGGAGTTAGGTTTAGAGTATCAATATCTAGCTGAGTATCTACAAGATAAAATATCATTTTCAGAAATGAAGAATTTTATTGAAAAAAAATCTATCCAGTATGCTAAAAGACAGATGACATGGTTTAAAAGAGATGATCGTATAAAATGGTTTAAACTAAAAGAAAATGAGGAAATAAAAAACGAGGTAAGTAGTTTTCTTTCAAAATCCTAAAGTACTCAAAAGGGGTCCTTTTTGAGTAAAAACCTAATCTACATTTATTTTATCTACAAGTATTATAGCTCCAAAGCGGAGGGAGCGGGATTCGAACCCGCGGTACGATTTCTCGTACGCACGCTTTCCAAGCGTGTACCTTCGACCGCTCAGCCATCCCTCCGCTCTAGATCCATACATACAAAGTAAAATCAAAAAAATTGGATCGGATTTATCAAACCAGCTTTGATTCTAACCTAAACTGGCAAAAAGAAAAAGGTTTTATACTCGCACCGCTCGTTAAGAACTTCCTACCAGGGCTCACTTGTTGCTCCAAGTATTCGCAACATAGCTCCGCCTTTCGAGTCCCGACGTGAGCAAAGAAATTTGCTCACTTCGGTTATACAAAAACTAGAGTTTACTTTTTTGCAGGCCCGC
>SKHG01000034.1 GCA_007117035.1 Candidatus Campbelliibacteriota bacterium | reverse complement strand
GAATAGACATACATTTATTATACTCATTCACGGTCTTTTATGTAAGTAACTTATATTAACCGTGAATCATGTTTTAATTATGAATGTATTCAGGATTAAATAGCAGGAGTAGAAAATGTTGTAATCAAAAAAGCCCTTATAAATAAGGACTTTTTGGGTGTTTTAAAATTTGGGTCAGTTTATAGTGAGGATACGGAACTTGTATAGATAATTAACCCTTAATTTCTTGTTTAATAATCTTAACTAATTCTGGGTCATAATACTCTGCTGTATGGTGCTTCCCAGCTTTGTATTCTTTAAACCATTCAGGATTAGTTTTTCTATATCGAGATGATATTTTTTTAACAACTACAGTGTCTCTTCCTAAATCAAGAGCAATTCTATATGAATTTTCCCAACCCTCTGGTGCCTCTAAGATTGCATTCTTCTTTTCGTACCATTGATCAATTTTTTTCATTAGATCTGGATGTAGGTGAATTGCTTTTTTTGTAACCCCATCATACTCAGCAACCCAGCCTCTATGAGATTTAGTGTATTTTTCAGAAATTTTTTTTACCGTACTGTAATCATATCCATTTTCGTTGCAGTAAGTAGAGATAGTTTTCCATCCTTTTGGAGCAATTTTCTTTTCACCCTTTGACCCTAATTCATCAACCAATAAATCTATAAGCTCTGGAGCATAAAACTCACTTAAACCTCTTGATGAAGGATATAATTTAAAATATTCTGGATTACTTTCTCTATACTTTTCAGCGACTCTTTTTATAGCGGGCTCACCAGATGCGATTATATCCTTACGTAAACCACTAGGGGTCATCCATCCTTTTTGAGGAGTCGTTTCCTCAATATGCCTTAAAACAGCTTCACGTAGTTCTGGTGAAACATATGACACTTCTTTTCTATTAAAAACAAAAGTTCCTGTACTATTTTTAAAATTACCACTTAAAAGGTTTATTGTGTCTTCGATTCTCTTTTTCCCCTTACCAGACTCCATTTGGATATGTCGGTAACTAAACCAATCTTCAGGTGGCGCAACAAGACCTTCTTTTGTTAAATATTTATCTAAAATTTTCTGAACTAATTCAGGGGCGTAATGTTCAGCGGATCCAATTGAGGCTTTGTATGTAGCAAACCAATCTGGGTTTTCTGCCTTAAAAGTATTTGCGTAATTTACAATAATACTGTGGTTTATACTATATTCTTTTGAAATTTGATTAGCATACATCCACCCTTCAGGTGCTTCAAGTATCTCCTTACTGCTTCTTAGGAATTCATTTTGCTGTGATATCTCGAGTATCTCATGTGCATCAACAACAACTTTTAAGCCCGAGATGGTAGGTGCTTTCAATTGGGGAATTTTTAGAGAATCTATTTCCTCTGGGTTGGTATCTTTTAAGCTAGCATTATCAAGTTCATTTGGATTAGGGTAAGCAATAGTTGCACCTGCTACTTCTGGATATAATACAGCCTGCTCTTTTGAAGCATCAATAAAATCAACAACGTAAGCCCATTTTTCTGAATCATCTGGATCTAACCTTAAGACTCTTCCCCCTCTTTGTTCTGCATCAACCCTAGATTGGGTAGGATGCAGGTTTAATGCAACACTTGCCTTAGGCTCATCAAACCCTTCGATAAGTACTTTTGCATTACATAAGACCCTAATTTCTCCTGAATGGAACTTCTTAAATATAATCTCTCTTTCTTCGGTAGATGTTTCACCGCTTACAACAGCTGAGGATACACCATGTTTGTTAAAAAGTTCTGATAGTTCTTTTGCGTGTGGCACTCCTCCACAATACGCAACTGCAGTTTTATCGTTAAACATATCTTTATATAACTCAACAGCAGAGAGATTACGTCCTTGATTATTGATTACCTTTTCTAATTTTAATGCATCATAATTACCATAACGATCTATTGGCACATCTGATATATCAGTATCAGTGTAGGCAAAAATTGATCTAAATTTATTGATAAGACCTTCTTGAATACCCTCAACAGTAGTCATGCTGTGTATTTCTTTTTCTAAAATATTTGAAACTTTTCGATGAGCAGAATAATCAGGTGTTGCTGTTAGTCCAATCTTGAAACCATTAAATTGATCAATAGCCTTTGTTGTCTTTTCCCCAAGACCCTTATGTATCTCATCAAGGATTAATAACCCATAATCTTTAGGGGTAATTTCACCAGATTCTACTGCGTTTATTAATGATTGATATGTAATGACAGTTACATCATTATCGGTTTCCTTAATATCTGTAAAATACCTTCCGTAATCAAGATCTGTAAACTGTTCGATTCTTTTCCCTGTTTGATTTACTAAGATCTTTGAAGGTACTACTATCAAAGATCTTAAATCCATAGCCTTAACAATTTGTGAAAATAAAACGGTCTTCCCTGTTCCTGTTGGTAATTTTAAATAACCTTCTTTGGTGCCTTTTTCAATTTCACTTCTTAAATCTTCAAATACAGTAGCTTGCCTATCTCGTAAGATGCGACCATCTTCATTGGATTTATGTTTATAGATATAATCATCCAAATTATTTAGGGTATTTAATACCATTCTAGACTCTTCCATATCCATTTCTGAACCAGAACGTAGTGCACGCAGAGCATCAACATATATCTGATACCTTAGAGGATGATTTTCCTTCAGCTCGGCTATCTCTTTTTCAGAAACAATATCCTCTTTTAAGCCTATTCTTTCCCCCAATAAGTCATCTACTTGGGATACTTGCTGATTTATTTTTTCAATACTTTTTTTATGAAAATTTTCCATATTATTTATTATACACCTTAAGAATAAATCTATAAAGTTCCGTAGTCTTGCCCAATATAAATAGAGCTTTTAGACGCTGGGTGGCTACAGGGAATCGAACCCTGATTGCCGGTACCACAAACCGGAGTAATAACCGTTATACGATAGCCACCATATGCTTGCATATACATGCAAGTGCCCTCTATAATACTTAAAAAAT
>SKHG01000012.1 GCA_007117035.1 Candidatus Campbelliibacteriota bacterium | reverse complement strand
TGCCCAGCTCATGGAACGGCCCCTGCAGGCGACCATGAAACTCCCCCTGGATCAGCGGATTTTCAACACAGCCCTGAGCTGGCCGCCTTTGGTCATAGCCCTGGTGGTTTCCCTTCTGGTAACCGTTTTGCTCTCCCTGAATTCCCGGGGCAAGCGACTTGTTACTAATAAAACCTACGAGGTTCCCGGTTCATTCAAGCTGACCGAGCAGCAGGATGTGTATTTGCGCACCACTACAACCCGAACCAAAATTTCCTCAAGCTCCAGCAGCGGAGGCGGTCGCTCCAGCGGGGGAGGGGGCGGCAAGTTCTAGCTTACCAGCCATTTAAGCCAATGGTGATCAGCCAGTCCGGGGTCCTTATCCATGAGGGCAAAGGCATCTTTCCGGGCCAGGTTCATGAGCCCCATGTCCCTGCTTAAATCCGCAAAGGTAAATTTCAGAAAGCCGGACTGTTGAATGCCCTGAATGTCTCCCGGTCCCCTGAGCTCCAGGTCTTTTTCGGCCAGGAGAAATCCGTCGTTGCTTTCTTTCAGGATTTTTAACCGCTGAACAGCAATCTCGGTCAGGGGCTCGGCGTATACCAAAAAACAGTAGGACTGCAAGGCCGACCGGCCAACCCGTCCCCGCAGCTGATGCAGGGCCGCAAGACCGAACCGTTCGGCGTGCTCTATGACCATGCAGGTTGCATTTGCCACATCGACCCCGACCTCCACTACGGTGGTAGACACCAGAACCCGAATTTCTCCCTGGGAAAAGGCTGCCATTGTGGCTATTTTCTCCTCATCCTTCATTTGCCCGTGAATCAACCCAACCCGGTAGTCCCGGTAGACCTGGCTCGACAGAAGCTCGGCCATTGCCTCAGCGGATTTTATGGGGCTTTTTTCAGCCGGGGCATCCCCAACCGGCTCGCTGTTGTCCTGATCATCAATACGGGGGTAGACAAAATAGGCCTGCCAGCCCTGTTCCAATTGTCTACGCACAAAGTCGTACACCTTTTGTTCGTTTCCCATCCGGGCCAGGTGGGTTTCCACGGGCTTGCGCCCTGCGGGCTTTTCGCTGATGGTGCTTATGAGTAAATCCCCGTACACGGTCATTGCCAGGGTTCGGGGAATGGGGGTGGCCGACATGAGCAGTAAATGAACCCCCTCGCCCTTTTTCACCAAGGCGGTGCGTTGATTTACCCCAAACCGGTGCTGTTCATCGACTATTGATAATCCAAGATTTTGAAATTCCACATCCCGGGTAAAAACCGCGTGGGTGCCCACCAGCAGGTGAATATTGCCGGCAGCCAGCTCCTGAAGGAGCATTGTACGGGCCTTTCCATTCAGGCTTCCCGACAGAAACGCTACCGTAAGCCCCGCGGGGGCGAGCATGGCATGGGCAGTGTTGGCGTGCTGCCGGGCCAAAAGCTCGGTTGGTGCCATGAGAACCGACTGTCTGCCCAGTTCTGCCATGCGGGCGCAGGCGAGCAGGGCCACAACGGTTTTTCCCGATCCCACATCTCCCTGAATGAGCCGGGCCATAGGAACCGGGCCTGCAACTTCCCGGTTCAATTCTTCCAGAACGGTCTTTTGGTCGTTCGTCAGGGTGTAGGGCAGGCTATTCAATACCTGCCGGGTATAGTCGGGACCCGTGGTTTCCTGAACCGGGGGCTTTGGGCTACCTTTGACTGTTCGTCGCTGGTAAGCCTGGTAGGCCAGGTTTAACTGCAGGAGAAAAAGCTCCTGGTATACCATTCGCTTATGGGCCTGCTGGATTTCCTGGGAATTCTGGCCCTGGTGCAGGTTTGTCAATGCATGGTTATAGGGTGGTAAGTGGTGCTGCTTCAGAACCTCGGTGGGCAGGGGATCTTCCAGGTTCTTGCCGTACAGATCCAGAGCCTTGTGTACCATCGTGCGGATTTTTTGCTCACCCAGACCTGCCAGGTTTGGGTACCGGGGAAGGAGCATGCCAAATTGCCTTGTGCGGGGTATCTGCTTCCCCGGTCCATCAACAGGTCTAGCCCTGGACTCCCCGTGAATCAACTGAGTCCATTCGTGCACCAGTGGGGCGGGAAGGGGCTCGGTTTCGAATGCTGAGGTTTGAATTTCATGGTACCGCACCGAAAAGTTCCCAGCCACCAGGAACAGCCGGCCGATGGGCAGGCTTTGGGCCAGGAAGTTTCTGCCGAAACACACCAGGGCTGCGGTGGTGCTTGAATCCCGAATAATGATTTTCAAATGACCCTTGGGCCCGAAGAATACATGATCTATTATTTCCACCACGGTCACCACGGGAACCGGAGGTGCAGGGGGCAGGCTTTGGGCCGCAGCGGCAAGGGGAACGAGGAAACGGCGGTCCTCGTAGGTTCGGGGCGTGGTATTCAGCACATCCCCAACACTGAGAATTCCCTGAGCCGCCAGCTTTTCCGCTGTTTTTGGTCCAACACCGGGCAGGGTATGAATGGGATGATCAAGCTGCTCCCGAATCATAACAGAATAAGGAAAGAATCCCTAGAAGGGAATCCGCTGTAATACCATGACCAACAGGCCGGCAACAATTCTTAAAACCACAATAGACAACAGAAGTCCGCCCCCAAATCCCAGGAGGGTAGTTCCATACGGAATTATGCGGGTAGGAAACAGTTTGCGAATAATAGGGTGCACCAGCGGCTGGAGGAAATTATCCAGGCTGTACCAAACACGGGACATTGAGTTCAACCGGAGGTATAAGCCAATAAGCCGGAAGAGCACTACAAACAACAAAAGCCATAGGATGAAACCTGCAGCACTACCGAGGGTTTGCACAATGATTGCCAGTACTATTCCCACCCGGAAGGTACCGGTACGGCCAATGTATTGGAGAATGGAGGAGAGAATGTTCAGGGCAATGAAGGCTCCCAGGACCGAAAAATCCACATATCCAACCCGAAGGAAGGAAAAGCGCTTGAACAGGTTCAGGAATGGGTCGGTTATGGTGCGAAGGGCATCCCCAATTTGGCCGTACTCGGCCCCGGGGATCCAGGTC
>SKHG01000013.1 GCA_007117035.1 Candidatus Campbelliibacteriota bacterium | reverse complement strand
TATCATGATCTTGAACGGCTGGCGCAGGCTGATGCCTGCACTGATTGGCTCGCCCCGTTTCGCGAATCTGAATGGGTGGTTTATGCTCAGTCACCCTTCGACAGCCCCGTGGCCGTGCTGGCCTGTCAGCGCCGCTACACCCACCGTGCCGCCATCTCGAACACCCGCCTGATCAGCGCCGATGCCCAGATCGTCGCCTTTCGATGGAAGGACTACCGCGTCAAATCCCGCGACAGCAGAAAGGCGATGCGGCTCCCTTCTTCCGGGGTTATCAGCGTGGTCTGTCGGTTCATGGCCGCCGATGTCTCGCTGCGGCCCACATTGAAAAACCTTCAGGAAAGCGGCCTGTGAGTTTGCGGCATCGCATGAACTGCAAACGGCTGAAGCAGACGATTGTTGAGTGCCTTTTGATCGCCTGCCATAGGCGTGGTCTTCTTGGCCCTGTCCACAACAGCCTCACATGATGAGGTTCGATATTTCGACATTACAATACTCAAAAATATCTCCAGCTTTTGTGAGCCATATCTTCTCGCGATGGTGGACGATATGGTGAAGTGCGCGGCGCAAATGCCTGAGCCGATGCGGCTGGCCTACCAGATAAGGATGAAGCGCGATGCCCATGACCAGTGGCTGTGACCGGGATTGCAGCAGCATTTCATCAAAATTATCCACGATCATATCGGCAAATTGCGCCGCCCCGTCCTTGCGGGCGACAATTGACGGAATGTCGTTGACCTCTTGCGGATAGGGAATGGCAAGCAAGCGACCTGCGCGGGTGCGCATCCAGACGGGCTGATCATCCATGCACCAGTTGAGCGTATAGCCATATCCGGCCTCGGCCAGCAGATCGGGAGTGACCAGACTTTCTGCAATCCATGGCGACAACCATCCTTTGGGCGGCGTGCCTTCATGCGCCGTGATCGCGGCACTTGCCTCAGTAATCAGCCGCGCTTCCTCATCAGCCGACAGACTGCTCTGACGCTCTGAATTGGTGCGCCCATGCCCCAACACTTCGTCGCCACGGTCACGAAACGCCTGCATGAGTTCCGGGGCATAGTCATACATTGCACTATTGGCGAGCACGCTGACAGGCAGGTTCAGCGTATCGAACATCTCCAGCATCCGCCACGCACCGACGCGGTTGCCATAATCGCGCCACGCGTAGTTCAGTACATCAGGTTGCGGCCCTCCCGGCGCAATCTCGGCCCCCAGCCCTTCGCCAAAGGCAAAATGCTCCAGATTAAGGCCGATATACACCGCAAGCCGCGTGCCGTTTGGCCAGTCATACAGTGGCCGGCGCGTGATCGGGACATAATCGTAGCGGTCATGACCGGGCAGCGTCGTCACAGCGCGGCCTCTGCCAGACCGGCATTGGACAGAAGGATCTCCGCACTGTCGTTCCAGACATCCGTGCGGATCAATTTCCCGTCCCTGACGACAAATTTGTCCATGTAGCGGTTGGTTTCAAAACCCGTGCCGTCATGCCATTCGCCATAAAGATATCCTGTGTTATAGACATGTACATCGCCCGTTTCCGCATCGAGCGCTGCATCAGTGCGCAAGAAGCGTTTCTTCACCCAAGCATAGCGCTTGGCGTTGAAAGCCGCACTTTCCGCAGGCCCGCTGAACCGCCGACCGCCTGTGAAAACCAGTTCGAAATCAGCGCTCAGACAAGCCGACGCCCCGACCGGGTCGGGGATCATGGACAATTCCAGATAGCGCTCCACAAGTTGCTTTGCCTCGGTCAGGCGATCAGATTGCTGGTCCATTCAATGTCCTTTCTAGTGGATAGGCAAAGGATGCGCCGCGCAGCGCGCATGGCAAAAACTGCGGACGAGAAGCCCGGCTGCATCCGTCAGAAGGCGGGTCTCAAGATTGGCGGCGTCAAGGCGTTGCGCGGCGTCCTGCGCCGCTTGCTGCAAGGCGGCTTCATCCAGCGTCAGAACCTTGCCCCCGGCAAAAACAAGGTCCCCGGCAATCATGACTTCGCGCAGAGCAGCGGCATTTTCGCTGAACACGATCTGCGACAGGACATCGCGCAGCGGAACATAATGACAGTAGGTCCGGTCCAGAAACAGCAAATCCGCCGCCCAGCCGGGCGCGATGCGCCCGATCCGGTCAAAGCCCATCAGGCGTGCGCTGCCCTCGGTGGCCATGCAGAACGCCTCTTGTGCCGCGACCCAGCTTTGGGCCGAATTGGCCCTGACCCGTGACAGGTTGGCGGCCAGCCGCAACGCCTCGAACATGTTCTGGCTGTCAGAGGTATTGGCCGCATCCGTGCCCACGCCGACGCGAACGCCTGCATCGGCCAGCGCCCGGATGGGGGCGATTCCTGATCCGAGCCGAAGATTGCTGAGCGGGTTATGAACAATCCCGGCACCTGTCTTGGCCAGAAGTGCTGCCTCTGCATCATCCAGCCAGACCCCATGCGCGCCGCTAAACCGCGGCGAGAGCAGACCCAACGCGCCCAGATGCGCGGTCAATGTCATGCCGTAACGGTCTTGTGCTGCAACCTGCTGCATCCGCGTTTCGGCCAGATGGGTCTGCAAAGGCATGTCAAGGCGCTCGGCCAGCGCGGCACAGGCGCGCAGGAAGGGGTCAGAGCAGTGCAAGGGGATCGCAGGCCCAAGGCCGGGCCGGACACGATCAACAGGCACAGGCCAGCTTGCGAAAGCCTCTTCACAAATCGCCAGCGTCTGCTCCCATTCGGGCAGGCGGATCGCCCCGAGCACCTGGCGCATGTCGTCGGGCAAAGCCGCCAGCAATCCGGGCAGCGCCTGATAGATCGTGCGATCCGCGATCATGGGTGCCACGACCGCGCGCATACCTGCGCCATGATAGGCCTCTGCGACTGCGTGCAGGCCCGTCACTGTGGGGCCGGGCAGTTCACCGGTCAGATCGAAACAGGCCGTGCAGCCCTTGCGGATCATCTCGGCGGCAGAGAGCTGCGCGCTCAGGCGCAAATCCCCTGCCGTGCGATTGCCGTTCAGGGCCGGGGCCCCCGCCAGAAACTGCTCCAGTGTCGCAT
>SKHG01000004.1 GCA_007117035.1 Candidatus Campbelliibacteriota bacterium | reverse complement strand
CTAATAAAAGTTTGTTTAATAAAATAGAATGCGTTCCACTAAAAAAGAAGAACGCTAAAAATAAAATTAAAGCAAAGCGCCATCCAATTCCTAGAATTTTGTGTTTTCTTGATTTATATTCTTTAAACCCTGAGAGTTCTTTGACAAATTTTTTAAATCTTTCAGGAGGAATAATGTCATAAACTGTCCCCATAGAAGTTAATTTCAAGTATGATTTATTCCTAAATTATAACTATTTTTTTAAACTAAAGCAAATAAAATTTAATTAAAATACGTTATAAAAAATTTAATAATTCACGGTAGCAATATAGAATATTGTCGTACTGTAATCTCCTGGTCTGCTTAGAGCAGGAGTAGAAATACGATAAGTAATATTAGTAGTTTCATTTCCACTTGTCCCTGAGTTATTATAGGCTAGTGGTGAAGCATTTCCTAGAGAAGTATCAAATCCTGCCCAGCATTGACCATCTCCTTCTCCACTTGCTAATGCTCCACAAAAGCTTGGATCTGTAAATCTATTAACAGTTCCTCCGGGAAGATTGTCTGCTTCAGTTGTATAACCAAACCCACACTTAGTATTATCATTATCACATATATCATCCCATGCTCCAGGATTATTGTTTTCATAATTAAAACGATCAACAAATTCATCTTCTTCGTCCATTTTCATTCTACCTTGATAATCTCCCCAAGCAACTACGGTATAGCCATTTGGGAATGTGGTAGAAACACTTAAGGTTGTTATTCCTTGTGCTGTCCAAATATTAAATTCATTTAATTCACCAAGATAGACATCTGTTCCAGCGGTAAAGGTTAAATCACTTTCCATTCCTATGTACCAAGTTCCTTGGCTAGGTGGTTGATTTAATCCTGAGTAAGGCTTTTCTCCATTAACTGTTTCAGGATTTTCTCTATGCCATCCTTCTCCTATAACATTATCGTGATTAGAATCTCCAAAGTCTCCTGATGTTATATAATTTTCTCCATAATCTAGATAATAATCATAGAAGATAAATCCTTCTTGATTATCAATTTCTATGTTGTAAAGGTAAGTAGTTGTTTCTGTAGAAGTCATCATATACTCTCTAATCCTTATTGCTCCGTCTTCTTCTGGTTGAGGGTTAATTCCATTTTCTCCTGTTTCAGTTACTTGAGATGATAAAGGAGATCCCCAACTTGTTCCATTATGACGAAATACTGTGTTTTGTGGAATAGCTGAGTTTTCTGAAATAGTAATACTGTTAGAAGAAGTATTAATATTATAGTCTTCGTATCCAAGTGAAACTAAATGTAATCCTAAATACCAATCAACAATAAGTGTTCCTCCATTAACAGTGACACTTCCTGTTTTTGTGTTTAAGAATGTTGGTTCACCACTTTCAACTACAGTAGAGTTTGGTTCTGTAGAGCTTCCATTTTGATAAAACCAACTTCCTGTTCCGTCAAAGACAATGTTGTAAAAAGGAGAACCTCCATCGTTAATTTCTTCTGCTTCACTAGAATTAAAGGTTACTGTTGATGTGTTACGAGTAAATGTTCCATTGTTGTAAAAGCTTCCTCCAATCTCCAATGAACTTGACGCTAAAAATGTTTGATTGTTTTCAATGCTAAAATCATTTTCAACAACAACATCAGTATTGTTTGTACTAGCGTCTAAGGTAACGCTTCCTCCTTCGTTAAGTAAATGGAAATTATTAGTTGCTGTTAGTGTTCCTGATAAAAGAGTATAGGTAGGACTTGAAGAAGAAGGTTCTGTCTGGAAATTATAGTAATTGGTAGAAGCTATGGTAGTGTTGTTAGTTCCTTTAAAGATAACTGTTGATGTATCTTCATTAAATGTTCCACTAACAACAAAGGGTGTACCAGAACCAGAAAGAGTGATTGTATTACTTCCAGCATTAAATGTTCCTGCATTTATGTTAAATATGTTTTCAACTTCCATGTTATCTTGTAGTGTCCATGTGCCAATACTGTTGTTTAGTGTTAGGTTATAAAAAGAATTGCTATTTCCACCTGCTAAAATTATTGAAGTAGAATCATTGTTTAAAGTTACTGTGCCTGAATTATTAATAAAGGTATCATTATTATTCCAATCGCCTCCGACAGTAAGAGTACTTGGAGCAGTAACCTCACCTTCAGTGATATTAAAATCACCTTCTGCTGTTGCATTACTGCTAAAAGTCCATCCTCCTCCTTGTCCATTAAATTCAATATTTCCAAAAGATGATGTTCCTGTCATGTTTCCTGACAGGGTATGTCCAGAAGATTCTGCAGCAAAAATTGTGTTTTGATTTTCTAATACTATAAGGGTTCCGTTATTAAGATAACTTCCTCCTATGGATAAATTATTATTTTGCATATCAAGCTCTCCACCATTTTGAATTTCTAAATCTCCTTCAATAGAAGAAGAGTTTCCTGAAATAGGTAAATTAACTTCTCCTCCTGGTGAAAAAGATGTGTTTTCCCAGATAATAAGTTTGTGTCCACTTGAAATAGTTAAATCTCCTAAAGATACACTAAAAGGAATGTTGGTGTCAGTAAAATGTGCTATATCGGTATTATTTACTCCACCTTCGTCTTCTTCGCGAATTATTACTCTGTTTTGATAGATGTCTAAGTTAGTTATATGTACTCTTTCTCCTGGATTACGTGTTATAGAAGCTCCAGAATCACCTACTTCATCAATAAACACTGTAAGATAATCTCCAAATTCTGGAGCATCAACTTCTAGAAATTCATAACTTCCGTCAATTGTTGATGCTTGTGTAGTATCAATAGAAACTCCATCTATTGCTAAATGAATTGTATATCCATCAGTGGAAATAGTACTTCCATCGTCAGTGTAAACAAATCCTGAAATATTTATTACTTCTCTAAAATTAGCTGTTACTGTTTTATCATTATCCATCGCTAAAATTATTTCTTCATTTTCACTTGTTGAATCTCCTGCCCATCCATTAAAAACATACCAATCTTTGGACAAAGCATTAAGGGTTACTTCTAAATCTTCTTTTATTAAAAATGAATCTGTTTG
>SKHG01000025.1 GCA_007117035.1 Candidatus Campbelliibacteriota bacterium | reverse complement strand
TGTCGAATCCCCCACCACCAGCATCCCAGATCCAACCCCCACATTCGTCAGCCCAGAACTGCACCGGGCAGACGAGGGAACTATCCCTCGACTGACGAGGTAGCTTCACCGGGCAGACGAGATAATAGTTACAACAGACCGGGAGGGAATCAAAATGAGTTCATCCGGAAGAGATGATGGCTTTTTCTCAAGGTTGTATTTTGAAGATGTAATATACCGGCTCCATTCCGAAACAGCGCCGGCGGATTTTCCGGTTGTATCGATTGTGATCTCACGATCTTTATGGCTGTAGTTAATGGCTACCAGGGTAACCCTGCGGTCTTCAGGGTGCAGATACGCAGAAACCAGAATATCTTCCGCGGCTTCAAGGGGAGATAAGTTATCTGAACGGCTCACCTCTACCCTTACAGCGCCCGGCCTGATAAAACGGCTATAGTTGCCCATACCCCAAAGGATTTTGGATTCATACACCTCACCATCATAAAAATCGTTATCGATATAGACCAGGCCGTCTTTATAGTCGTATGGGCTCACCCCAAGCCACCACTGCCATGATGATGCATTTGCAATGGTGAGATCATAGTGCATTACCCGGGTTACATACAATGCCGGATCGATCCCAAGGTCCCGTCCGTTGCCACGTAACACCCCGTCGATGTTGCCCAGTACACAAAATTCACTCATCCAGTATTCCAGCGAGGGATCGGTTTTCCTTATGGACTCCCAAACCTTGCGGCGCTGTTCTATCATCTCTTCCACAGGATATGTAGTAAAATAGCTGTGAGCCGCTATTTTCCGGGCAAGTGTGGGTAACTCCCTGACGGCACTTTCTGACCCGAAGAAATATTCTGTTTGATTGCCCCGCCCATCGTTGTCACGTGAAATCAGAAAATCGATTTGAGCGGTTTCCGGTATTTCGATTTTGGTATCCAGCCCGTATTCGGTAATTTTTTGATCGAGGGCCTTCACCACACCATCAATTTCACTGTTCCGGTATGGGGAACCCTCCTGGCCGTTACTGCTTGCCCAGTTCCATTGCGGCTCATTTACCGGGCTCAGGTAGGTGAGCGGTGAGCCCTCGTCCCTGAAGTAAGATGCAATCCTGGCAAGGTAATCCGCGAAATGTTCATAATTTTCCTGACTGATATTTGCATTGCCACTTCCGTCACCATGTGCTTTCCCGTTTTTGGTCAGCAATACAGGCGGGCTATTTACAAAACCGGTAAATTGCCTCACACCCCGTTCCTGTGCGGCTTTCATAAACCACTGCTGTCCTTCCTGATTATTCCAGTTGTAGGTGCTGTCTGTAGTAAGAAAACTTTCGGCCCTTCTCCACTCGGTGGCAATTCCGCTTTCATCACCCTGGCGCGCACTGCCCGCACCAATATTGAACCGCCACAAAGACAGCCCGATTCCCTGCGGATGACCCAATGAGTCCAATTCCATACTGAAAAGAAGATCGGCAATCTGCTCTCTTTTATCTAAGGGCCAGTATTTTCCCACAAATTGCACACTCCATGCATCTGATGCCCCGAAATTGTGAATTGTTTGCCGTATTTCAGCGGTGTGAATCGTGAAAAGAACCGGATCAGGAGCCGATTTTTCTGTGGAAAATAATATAGAGCCACACAAACTTGATAGAGCAGAGATATAGATTAGAAGCCGTAACATCATAAATAAAGATAGTTTAACAGTTAAGAATATTTAAAAAACTATCCACTTTTCACTAAATGTTTTATTCAACTGCAAAACACATTACAGAAAATTTTTCCATCATTCAGTAATAATGTCTCTGTTAAAACCTGACTTCAAAACAATCATTATGGCATTCACCACCCATAAGCAGATCCGTCTTTCCTGTGGTCGGCACCGGCACGGTAAACACCGTTTACAGGTCCCTGGTATTCTTCTTTTAATCCACCGTTTCCGGTTAATATGGGAAGAGGAAGAGAAGAATGCCTTTCAAAAAAGATTCCCTGATAACCCCCTCCAACAGCACGCGACCTGTTCACCTCATGCCCTTTAGCCTTCAGGCTATCGCCAATCAGGTCGTACAGGTAGAGGTCGAGGCTCACTGCATCGCGGTTTTGGCTGTGATCGAATCGGGCGGCATCCGATGTAGCCTGAACATTCATTCCAAGATCGATCATGTTAATAATATGCTGAGCATGTGCCTGTGGCTGAGTAGCCCCTCCCATGTTTCCGAATGCCATCAGAGGCTGCTCATCTTTCATAATGAATCCTGCCATTATGGTATGGAACGGCCGTTTTCGGGGTGCCACTATATTGGGGTGACCTTCATCCAGTACAAATCCCGAACCTCGGTTTTGTAGCGGAAAACCAAAACCCGGAACCCCGACTTTAGAACCAAAAGCTGAAAACGTGCTTGACACGAATGAGACCATATTGCCCCAGCGATCGGCTGTGGCCAGGTAAACGGTTCCCTCATCCAGTTCATCGATCTTCCCGGCGGGTCTTGCACTCTCCGGATCGATTTCGGAACAAAAAGCAGCCGCATACTCTTTATCCAGAAGCCTGTCTAAATCGGGGGATGCAAAACGGGGATCGGCATTGTAGCTATGCAGATCGGCATAAGCCAGTTTTTTTGCTTCAATCATCAGGTGCCAATACATCGGGTCGCGGGCACCCAGTTCAGCAAGGCTGAATCCCAGTTGAGGCATACACACCTCCAAAATATTCAACATACCAAGAGAGGCAAATCCCTGATTGTTCGGTGCAAGCTGGAATATATCATATCCGTGATAGCTGGTGGTTATCGGGTCAGTCCACTCGGGCTCATATTCTGCCAGGTCTTCCAGACTCATTACACCACCGATCGACTCAATTTTTTCTACGATTGCCTGTGCAATGTCTCCCCTGTAAAAACCATCCCTGCCCTGCTCCTGTAACAGCCGGAAAGCACGGGCATGATCCGGAACCTTTAGAATTGAATACGGTAATGGAGCCACTCCCTCAATTAGCCACGATGCTGCCAGATCTTCATCAAGGTCCTCAGCCACAATGCGAATATCTCTCGCTGTCCGT
>SKHG01000040.1 GCA_007117035.1 Candidatus Campbelliibacteriota bacterium | reverse complement strand
TGGTAGTATCTGTGTGGTTAATACACAACCAATGGAGGGGTGGCAGAGTGGTTGAATGCAGCGGTCTTGAAAACCGCCAGGCCGGAGACGGTCTCGAGGGTTCGAATCCCTCCCCCTCCGCGAGCATCAAAAATAACGCGAACAGCGTTATTTTTGTTTGTGTGAGCATCAGATGGAAAGATAAGAACAGCGAAGGTGGTACAAAAGACGAACGAAACGAGGTGAAGTGAAGGCTTGTCGCCGAGCCGTGTCCCGCGGCACCTGCTAGATTGTAAGCTAATGCGAAACAATCTAGCTTAGTGACGGTCAGGAAGAATCTCCCCCTCCGCCGTTAGTTTTTATTATCGGAAGACCTATATAATATATAGGTTTTTTTGATTGTGTTATCGGTTGACTCCAGTAGGATTCGAATTTTGCATACTTTCTTTCAAGTATTGTTTAATAAGTTAATATAGGTATACTCGTTTATAAGATGGCAGACAAACCACTTAAATTTTCTGGAAATAGGCTGGTTCTAAATAACCAGCCAACTTTTTCGGTCTTTGATTTTGATGATATTCGTGATTCAAATACTGAACATATGGATATTAAGATATCTGAAAAAGAGACCGAAACCATTTCTATTAAAAAGATTACAAAACAAATTCATGAAGACAGGTTCATTTCTCTTTATTTTAACTATGGAAATAAATACCCTTATTCGCAGAAGGTTGCCAAGCTTGACGGCGAAGAACTAGAGGAAATTGATAATCCTCGGTCACCAGAACTAATCGAGCTGAGTGACCAGCTCTTCGTACTAATCGATGCAAAATTACAAAGAATCTGGCTCTCAAATCAACGTCAACGTAACGAAATTGCAAAATGGCTAAAAGAGAAAATAAATAAGGATGTTAATATAAAGTCTATTATCAATGAGACTGAGTTTATTGATAAACTCAAATCAGTTCAAGAAATTTCATTTACAGTTTTACCTGATTTATTCAACTCAGCTGATCAACAAACACTCTCATCGCATTTAGCTCAAGACATTTTTGGTTTTGGTGCCGAAAAAGCGAAAGTACAACTTCTCTATAAAAATTCCAGTATCACTGATAAAATTAGAGAGAAGTTTAATGGTTTACTTGCAAAAAAGGACAACTTTCAAGAAATTGCTGTTATTGGAAGGAGTGACGAGGGCTTCGATACAGTTTTTAATTTAGAAGAAGTTGTAAGTAAAGTTACCGTGAACGTCGGCTACGATGAAACTTCTAAACATCTTAATCCTGAGAGCGTCTTTGATGCTTTAAAACAAAAAATAAAAGCAAATGGTTCATAAAATAATCAAAAGAAAGATTCTATTTTCTACAAGCACTTTTTTATTAGTAGCTGCAGCACAATACTACTTTCTAAGTAATCAAAATTTTTCATTTGAAGTACTTTCAAGTATTATTACTTTTTTATCTATTTTGTTTGGTTTTTACATCACAAGCTTAGCAATTTTTGTGACATCACAGTATGTAAGCAGTCTCTATCTAGTGATTGACTCCAATAAAAAAGAACAGACTCTACTCCATACACTCACTCAAAACTACAAATTTGGTCTTGTTCTAATACTATTATCATTAGTTTATTTTATTGGTGTTCAGTTATTCTCAGATGCTTCAAATAGTGATGCCTTATCATTTGGTGATTTAATTTTTATACCAGTAATACCATTTTTGACTTTGAACTTTCTGTACTGCTACTTCATGCTTACTGATTTAATTAATATCATCATCCAAGAAGGGAAAAGTCGTGCTAGTTAATCTTTGGTATATTTACTAACTCATTTTTCATAACCATATTACCCTCCAAGCTCCTCATCATAATTAAATTTATCCTATTCATTTTGTTTTTGAGTATGCACTTTTGTGTTAAAAACAGATCTCGGAAATTGCTTTATCAGTTTCTTTTTAAAAAAGTTAGAATAGATTAATGCAAGAGAGTCGAAGTAAAAAACACCACTATCTCCCTCGTTACTTTTTAAAAGGATTCACAAATCCAAACGGTTCTTTTTTTGTGTATGACAAGCAGACTAGGAAGATTTTTAAATCAAGCCCAGATAACTCATTCTTTGAGAATAATTTAAATACAGTAACGCTTAAACATGGGGACTCAGACTTTATAGAAAAAATGTATTCGAACATGGAAGGAAAGTTCTGGAAATCTCTCGATACTATTCGAGATTCCACTTATCAGATGGGAATTGGTGATTTAGATAAGATGAACTTATACTTATTTTTAGCAATCCTCCACTGGAGACTTCCTAAGAACATGGCTCTGGTTGAGTCATTGTCAAAAAGATTTTTTACTGGTGACAATGATTTCAAATACATCACTCTTAAAAGTAAAACCAACAAAAATGTCCCCGAAGAAATTGTTGATGAATTTCGTAGCTCAGAAGGATTCAAGAAGTCCGCAAAACTTCTCATACCATTCATTAACTTTCAAGGAAATGAATGGTATGAGAGTGTGGCAAATTGGACATTTTCTTACACAGGCGACAATGCTAGGTGGCATATGATTGGAGATAGTCCGATACTGACAGAAGGAATTTATGATGAAGATCCGAAGAAGTTTCTTGACCGTTTTATGTTCCCGGTTTCTGGTAGCGTAATGCTTATAAACAATGGTACCCATATTACACCTAAAGAGTTACCTGAGGCGTTTCTGCTTCAATTCAACACGGCTCTGGTTCACAAAGCCGAACGATTCGTCGCGTGTCCAAATAAAGATCTTCTTGAAGTAATCATCAGATATTACTATAACTATGTGTCTAATGATATGACACATCTTATCTTTAAGGAGCTTTTCTCGTATTTGGATGACCCTAACCCAAGTTACTAGATTCGCGTACTCAAAACGCACTAGGATAGCCTTACAAGACTAGAAAGCGTAGACAATTTACCTATAGCATTTAAAATATTGCTGTATATATATGACGATAGTACACTGTAACCATGAACACAAAAACAAATGGCATTCATCATATAACTGCCATAACCGGCGACCCACAAGCAAATATAAATTTT
>SKHG01000062.1 GCA_007117035.1 Candidatus Campbelliibacteriota bacterium | reverse complement strand
CTCGTCGAACTCTAGGCACCACTGCACGGAATCCGCGATCGCGTGCTCTGCGGCATCTGTGTCCCTCATGCCTCGACCGGCGATAGACAACTCCACATCGCCGGTTGAGTCGTCAACGGCAGTGTATCGGATGATCTCATCACCGATGCGCGCGAGACCAAACGCTCCACCCTCGGTGAATACGCTGGACAGCAGCGGGTAATCAGCAGCCGTCGCGTCCTCGATCCATATCGATGTTTCGCCCGATACCGCCAGCGCATCACGAAGCCGCCCGCGCGAAGGTGCCGGACCCTGCGCCTTGTCGTCGTCCGCCAGCCGCAGAACGTCGAGGGCTCGTATCACGACAGTGCCGTTGGAGTCGGGGCCGTCGATCTTGTCGACGACGAAGTGCCGGTGCTCCATATCCACGAGCGCCTGATCGGCGTACCCTTTGATGTAACGCGCCGGTCGCCCATTGTAGTAGTTGCGCGCCAGCTGCTTCGTCCACCATGTGCCTCGCTCCAGGGGATCCCATGAGCGCCCGTCAAGGTATGGATCGACAAGCGCGTCGGAGTGCGGCGCATCACCGCACGTGGCGGTCAGGGCGCTGCGCTTACCGAGGGCTTTGTCCCTGGAGCTTCGCGCGCCAATGTTCGCTCTGGACGCCGAGCATTGAATCGACTGCACGATCGGCACCGCGTAAATATCTCGAGCTAGTGACTGGCTAGGCACAGCAAGCCGAACGGTTAGTGGTGTGCCGTCGACATAATTAAGCTTGTCCTGGCACGTCTTCCATGTGTTATAGCATTTCTCGTCAGGCGTCCCCGTGGCGGTACAGGGCGCGGTCCCATAGATATTGTCGCATCTGTCCTGGTCGATCTCGATGTACGAGACAGGCTCGCGGGGACGAGGGGGAGGAGTAGCCGCTGGCGCGATGCCCTCTGATGCGATCTCTGCAATCTCTCCCGTAGTCAGCACGCGGCCATATATCGCCGTCTGGCCGATGTAGCCCACATGATCGCCTACGGCGGTGTGACCGCGCCTAACCCGCAATCGAAAATCAAGGCCGTCCCATGACGGTATGTTGCTGGGATTTGCGCGATTGGGCGTGCCCGTGATGGAGGGGACGGTGTTGAAAAAACAATCAACGTCCACCCTGCCCGGTGAGGCGGGGGTTAGCCTGACTACAACATGCACCCAGGTGTTTAGTAGGTCGTCTACGTCAGCGCTATTTTGATCAGAATAGAAAGTGCAATGCTGCCAGGCAACCATGCTGCCGTCCATCCACGCATGGAAATAATCGAGCCCCCAGCGGTTAGAGAATCCAGAACCGTCGGGCCGGAGCCGCATGTTGACAATATTGTTGGTGCCGCCATACCGAACAGAAAACACGTTTTGGTTAGCCGCCTCAACCTTATTCAGCCACATCGAGTACGTGATGCCCGATGTTCCGGCGCTCTCAAACACCTGCCGCGTCGCCAGGTCAATGGGGGCGGACATCATGTGTCCGTCGCCAGTAAAAAACCATCCCCCGGCGGTTGGACCGCCATCAAATGGACTGGTTGGACTGAGCGGATAAGCACCCTTTCGGTCCGCGATTGGCGCGGCGCTTTCAGTGAATCGCCAGCCCGCGAGCATGTCTGCGAAAGTGCTCACGTCACTACCTCCGCGCCTAGTCCCTCGACCGTGAACGACACCTCCATCAGGTCACGAATACCCATATTTGTCGGCGCGATGTCGTCGGTGGTCCAGCCGTAAGCGACGCTCTCGGGGAATGTGTCGGGACGCCAGGCGATAAAGAAAGCCCCACTACGCGCGTGCTCGACGAACGGATCGAACTCGCTGCGATACCAGTCCGCCTTGAGGTGACGGAATGTGTATGCCGCACGGTATCCCTTGCGCTTGATCTCTCGTCCAAGGAAGTGCCCTGTCTCCGAAAGCACCGGACGAACAGCGGTAGCGCGTGACAGGTTAATCGGCGAGTGCCCCCCGTAGATGCGCTGCACGACGGTGAGCCGAGCGCCGAGGGTAATGACGCCGAGGATCGGTCCTGGGTCGGGATCGGCGCCGGGATAGGTCACGAGAACGCGGGCGTAACGATACGTCGCCGAGTCGAACAGCCCGAGAATCGGCGAGTCGTCTGCGGGAACGATCTCAATTAGCTCCGTTCCCCACGTCACGCCATCAGTGGACAAGAACAGCTCGACAGAACAACCCGCCGTGTGGAGCGTATGCGCCGCGATCCCGATGTAGTCGACGGCTACCGGTGCGCCAAAGTCGTAGATGGCTTCCGCTTCGGAGAGTCCAGCGGTGAGAGCCTGCCACCCGCCATAGGTAAGCCCGTTCGTCGCATCGGAGAGCGGCCAGCCCGCCTTGCCTGCCGTGCCGCTGTCGAGCGCGTTTAGGTGCGCCCTGTTCTGATAAGCAATGATCGGCTCGTCACCGATTACGTGCCCTGGCGCAAGGTGGATCATGACTGAAACACCACCCTTCCACCCTGGCGCGAATGCTCACTAATCCGATCGAGCAGGTCCTCCACTACGTCGCCGGTGAACAAGGAACTAGCGGAGAGCCCCTGCACGGTGAGCAATCCACCGGCGGGAGCTGCCGCCGCTGTCGGTGCCGTCGTGGTCTGCGTTGGAGCTCCAGTGCCTCCGCCGCCATATGACTGTCGCTGGATCGCCGCCACGTTCGCCGCTGCGTTTAGGGCTGCTGCCGCCGCGCCCGCGATGCCCTGCGGAGTGAAGCCGTATGCCGCCCAGGTCTGTGCGATGCTCTGGATCCCGGCGACGACGGCTGCCGATGTGGCGAGCTTCTTTTGGATCTCGAATTGCTTTCTGTTTTCGCTGTCAAGAATTCGACCGATTGCCTGCAAGGAGGAGGCGACATATCCAGCGGTGTTGTCGCGCTGGATCTTCTGGATCTTGGCGCGCTCTTCCTCTCCCTCTTTCGTGAGTCCCGAAAGCTGTCGCTGGTAGTCTTCCCACAGCCGAAGCATTTGCTCCGTGTGCGCGTCAGTGCCGATTAGATCGAGCTGGCGGGCCTCGTCTAGCGCGGCCATGCGTTGCTCATAGGCGT
>SKHG01000047.1 GCA_007117035.1 Candidatus Campbelliibacteriota bacterium | reverse complement strand
CCTGCATTGAAATCTGAAATTGCAGACGCTGGAATTGCACCTGTTATTACTGCATCGGACAAACAATTTAATATTTCCATTGCTACCAATGGAAAAACCGACAGTATTGTCCCCATTAGGAGATCAGGGCAACAAAACCCATGGATTCTTTTCGATTATAGTGTTCAACATACCATACAATCGGTATATATGGCTTTTACCAACAGGGATGGCAGGGCTGATCTGGAGATTTCCGATGATGGTAAAAACTTTCGTATGGTTAAAGAGCTGAAACCAGTTCGTACGGGCAAGTCGGAATGGGTAATCAATGAACAGTTTGACCCGGTTACTGCACGTTATTTCCGTTTGGCGCTAAGGCAACCCCTTCAACTCAAAGAAGTAAACCTGATGGCCACCCGTTTATACGACAACTTTGTGGGGCGGTCGGGATTGGCACAAGAATCAAACAGAGAATTCCAACCACTTACTGACCCTGATCCTTCCATGGTCATAGATGCAAATTCTATTATAAATCTCACAGCTTCTTTAGGTACAAACGGCAATCTCAAAACCACGCTCCCCGAAGGAAAATGGACCGTTATGCGTTTTGGTTATAGTTCAACCGGGGCCATAAACCGCCCGGCGTCAAAATGGGGCGAAGGTTTGGAGATTGACAAATTCAGCCGCCAGGCCTTGAGAAATCATTTCGATGCATTTGCGCAAAAAGTAATAGACAACTCGCAGGGAATGGCTCCCAATGCCTTGCGATACATAGGGATTGACAGCTATGAAATGGGCGGGCAAAACTGGACAGATGATTTTGCTGATATATTTAAGGCCCGCAAAGGATATGACATCACGACTTTCCTGCCCCTTTTTGCAGGCCGTTATATGGGAAGTGTCGATGTGACTGCCGATGTTGTTTATGATTTGAATGACCTGTACTGCAATCTGATGACAGAGAATTATTATCAGTATTTTACAGAGTTATGCAACAAAAACGGTCTGAGAAGTTTTATTGAGCCTTATGGTATTGGTCCTATCAACACCCTTGATGTAGCCGGACATGCCGATCTGCCCATAACAGAATTTTGGATGAACAGGGAAATGAATTATCTGCCAGGTACTATTTCAGGGGCACGGATTTATGGGAAAAACGTAATTTCTGCCGAATCTTTTACATCATTCCCCGATGTGAACTGGAAAATGCATCCGGCAATGGCCAAAACAACCGGAGATGAAGCCTGGGCCCGGGGAATTAACGATTTTATGTTTCACCGGTTCACCCATCAGGCCAATACATATGCAAAACCCGGGTTAACCATGTCGCGCTGGGGCTCGCATTTCGATAGAACGCAAACCTGGTGGATGAATGCCGGGAAAGCATGGTTTGAATACATTGCCAGGGGAAGTTATATGCTTCGGCAAGGGTATCCGGTGGCCGATGTTTTGGTGTTCGTGGGCGATGGCTCGCACAATGACTTCATTGTCAGGGAAAATCTAAGTCAATCCATTCCTGCAGGCATCAATTACGATTGCACCAATGCAGATGTTCTTATTAACCGCATTGGTTTGAAAAACAAAACAATGGTGCTTCCCGAAGGGAATCCCTATTCTTATTTGGTTCTGGAAAATATTGATATGATAAAACTGCCAACCTTGCGCAGGATTAAAGAAATTGCTGATGCCGGGGTGCTGATCATTGGGGATAAGCCTAAAAAGCTTGCCGGCTATCTGGTTTCCGACAGCGATTTACGAGAATTTGAAAAATTGGTAGAAACCATCTGGAATATGCCCAATTGCCTGCCTATATACGATTTCGGAAAAGTACAGCCCGATTTGCAGTTCGAGGGACATACCGATATTTTTATGCACCGGAAAACAAAGAATGAAGATATATATTTTTTTAGCAACCGCGACTCCATTGATAAGCAATTCGAAGCAGTCTTTCGTGTGGCCAATAAAATACCTGAATTTTGGGACCCCATGGATGGTTCTGTTACAAAGCTTGCCAAATTTAAATCAGAAGAGAATGCAACACGCGTATGGATTGACCTGAAAGCGCAGCATTCGGCATTTATAGTTTTTCGCGAATCGTCAAAACATGTAAAATCAATTATCCAATCAAATAGTTTTAACGACTATTACTTAGACCAAAACAACAGGATTGTATCGGTTTCGGGACATGAGGGCACTGCAACTGTAACGCTCAGTACGGGCGAAATAGCCGAATATACAGTTGATAAATTGCCTTTGCCAATTGATTTGAGCAACTCGTGGGATGTTGAGTTTTTGAAAGAACATGATTTTGCAGCAAAAAAATCGTTCGGGCTATTAACCGACTGGAAAGATCATGAAAACAAATCTATTAAATATTATTCAGGAACTGCTGTTTATACCAGGACATTTGACTTGCCTGAAAAACCCCAACAGGGTTACAAAGCAATTCTTGATTTGGGGACAGTAAATGTGGTTGCCGAAGTTATTATAAACGGTCACAATGCCGGGGTGCTTTGGATAAATCCTTTCGAAACAGATATTACAAACTATCTGGAAAAAGGAGAAAACAGCCTCGAAATACGGGTAACCAACCAATGGTCGAACCGGCTTATTGGCGACGAACGGTTCCCGAAACAAGATGGTGGGTATGCCTTATCATCGAACCCTCCTGCCAAAGACAGTAAAATGCCCCAATGGTATATCAATAATCAACCCATGCCTGAAGGGCCGCGCACTACTTTCTGTTCGGGTGGCTTTTACAGCAAAGGAGATTCTTTAATGCCTTCAGGTTTGATGGGGCCTGTCTTTCTAAAACCAGTAAAACGAATTGAACTTTAATGATATAAGCTCTCAACAGATATATCTCATATCTGTTGAGAGCGGCTAAAATTCCGAATATGCGGTATATACCCTTGCAAGTGTACCTTTAATCAAAGGGGTAGGATATCGCAGCTTTTTAATTGACCTGAAAGGGTATGTTAAAGGAATATATATTAGAATTATAAAACCATAGCGGACTTTTTTTTGAACGCATAACTGTTAAATAGATACTTATGAATAAAAAACACATTTTTCGATTTGGGTTTAT
>SKHG01000079.1 GCA_007117035.1 Candidatus Campbelliibacteriota bacterium | reverse complement strand
TCTTTTAGAACTTCTTTTTTGTCTTGTACCGATTTCTGATTCAAGACTCCAGGGTACGTTCCATAGAGCAGTTGGTTTTCCAGACTTTGTTTCAGATCAAAAAGATTTTGATAGGTTGAGAGTTCATGTATAGATATGGGAAACAACTCTAAAGTCTTTTTTCTTCCGGTGAGTGGATCCCCAGTTTGTCCGGTTATTTCGAAACTTGAACTTCCGGATACAAGAATTTTCAGTTCAGGTCTATGGTCAACCAGAAGTTTTAATGTCCAACCAATATTCGGGATTTTCTGTGCTTCGTCAATGATAAGCAGGTCAATGTTCTCGCAGAATTCCATGAGTTTTGGCAGGTTTTGCTCCTGTAAAACTTCCTGAATAAGAATATTTTCACCGGTTTCGAATCGAATAGTTCCGGAGAATTTGATTGAGGCTTGTTTCAGCAAGGTTGTTTTTCCTACCTGTCGTGGGCCAAGGAGAATAATAACCTTTCCTGGTTGAAGATAATTATGTAAGTTGTAGGTTCTTGGGATCTTAATCTACAGTATAGTACAGGAAGAAGGAGATGTAAAAATTAGGAATGTAAATCCAAATAATAGGTTAAATATTAGGATTAGTAATCCAGATAATCAATCTTTTTTTGTGGTTCGGCCATGATCTCAGGGAGAGTCTAGACATAATTCAAGTACAAGTTGAAATATGTCTAGAAAAGAGCCGTTCTCAGAGTTATGATATGGCGAAGCATCAGGGATACCGTTTTGGCTGAAGCCAGACTCTATTTTTGGCGGGATCACAATCAGAATAAAGTTGATTTGATTGTTGAGCATCAGCGAAAACTCATACCCATAGAAATCAAATCATCCCGAACCTGGCATAAGGATTATGCAAAGGGTATTCAGTATTTTCAAAAAATTACCCCCAAAAGCGCTCCGGGTCTGGTGCTTTATGGTGGGACTGAAGTGTTGGATTTTCCTGGTAACCAGGTACTTCCCTATAACAATGCCATGACCGGGGAAGCTGATCTGATGACTTGAGAGTGTACGAAAGCTTGTAAAAAATGGGATAATCCTACCAGATAGAAGGTAGTTATCTTCCTGGTAACACCAGCCATGGTGTGTTTTACAAGCTTTCGTGCACTCTTCTAGGTATACGCCCCGTCAACCGGTCTATCCTGAATGCCCAGGCTCTTTTCCAGCTGCTGTTCAATAAACAGGGCCTGGTCAGAATTCCGTAAATACCCCAGGAGTGTTCGCTTTTTGTCGCTCTTGTCGATCCAGTGTACGCTGTAACTTACATTCCTTCTGTTTCGGGAGGTGCTCTCATTTTTTTGACAGTAAATTTGGGTTATGGTTCCTGGAGGATACTCCTTTTTTCCTGGCCAGGGTACCGGACCGTGCTGGATCGTAAGAACCCCAAATTTTACCTGGAGTCGCGTTTCGTTCAGGAAATCAGCCGCTACTTTATAGACCAGGCCCAGACCAATGAGAATATGAATACTGGTAAAAAGGAGCAGCTCATACTCCCCCGAAAGGATTGCGGTTACCACAAACATAGCAATCCCAGCATTCCACACCAGGGCAAAAAAGGTAAAAAAGTAGGTTGCAGGGCTTTTCCATTTTCGAATAATTGTCAGCCCATCATCGTTGTTGATGGTTATCCCCTTGGGCATTGCCACAGCCATTCGGGGCCCCTCGGGGCTGTTCTGGAATTCTTCCATACTGGTATAGGTCTTGCCGCAGTTGGGGCACTGAACCGATTGTTGTTTAATGGTAGCAAAGGTAATGGGGATCCTGGCTCCGCAGGATTTACAGCGAAGGTCAAAAAGCGGCATAGGTGGCCTCCATCATTCATATACTCATTCATCCATTCATTCATTCAGTATAGAACTATTCTTGCCAAATTCCCTTGCCCTGACGAATTATTTCTATGGTTGTTCCATTGATTTTTATGACGGTGGAGAGGCTGCGTTCCAGTTGCTCCCCGGTATCGATAATCATGTCGATTCCTTCAATGCCTTCCAGTTCCCAGCCTTCCTGGAACAACAGTTCCTCGGTGTATTCTTCGTCCTGGCTGTAGACGTCGGACATTTCCCTGCTGGCGGTAAGGGAAAAGAGCGGAACTTCCAGTTCTTCGACAATGCGGATTGGTACCTGATGATCAGGAATGCGCATGCCTACCTCCGGGCGCTTGACCCCGATTTTTTTCTCAATTTTATGGACCGTATCCATAACAAACACAAAGGGTCCCGGTGTGTGCTGTTTTATGACACGAAAAACCGGAGTGTCCATAATTGCATAGGAGCTCATGTGGCTAATGCTCGAGCAAATCAGCGAGAAGGAAGTTTTTTTGTTTTCCTTAAGGCGGCTCAGTTTTTCAAGGCCAGATGCAGAATCGCTTGAACAGCCGATTGCCCAGCTTGAGTCGGTGGGGTAGGCAACCAGGCCTCCGTTTTGGAGAATGTGAACTGCCCGGCGGATTATTCGGTCATCGGGGTTGCGGGGCTGGGTGTATTCTATCATTGGTGCTATGCTCCTGTGAAAATGTGAATCCATTTTTTTGATCGAACCCGTTGAATACCGATTATAGCTTTAATGATTTCTTCCGAACTGGCAATAAGAAAAACGTATGCCGGGTTAATTCGCCAGACCAAGCCGGTCAGGAAGGCCAGAGGAACTCCAACGGCCCACAGGACACCAACATCCATAGCAAAAGAAAACATGGTGTCTCCCCCGGATCGAAATATTCCGACAATGACTATGACATTGATCATTTTAAAGGGAAATACTATGGCCAGAAGCCTGAGCATCTGGGTTGCCAGAGCCTGAGCTTCGGGGCTTATGTTGTAGAGCAGAGGAACAATGCCGGAAAGAGACACAGTAAGGACCGAAAAAACCAGGGCAATCAGTGGAGCCATTTTTAACAGGAACAGGGCGTAGGAATGGGCCAGGTCCCGCTTTCCAGCTCCCAGGGTGTTTCCCAACAGGATTGCCCCCCCATTCCCCATGGCAATAAACACGATAATACAGATCCGTATAATGATTTCCTGAATGTTATAGGCAGCCAGGGCTGAGGTGCTGATCCGCCCGAAAACTGCCACATAACTGCTGAAGCCGAT
>SKHG01000021.1 GCA_007117035.1 Candidatus Campbelliibacteriota bacterium | reverse complement strand
CGCAAAAGTAGGCTTGGCCGAACTTAAGATCACGACTCAAACTCTCAAGAGAGAAGTTTAGGTTAGCCATACTCGATTCTAGAGCCTGAGCGTAGCGATTAGAGTCTAGAACTGCAAACATTCCACCCAAAGCAACCGAGGTTACAATCCCAAATATCGATATTGCAATAATCATCTCAATTAATGTAAAACCTTTCTCGTCTTTTTGACTTAAAGTAGTTTTAATATTTTTTTTAAATTTATTTAAATAACTCATAATATTTATTCTACTTCTACTTCATCAGTCGAAATCCAACCAAACAAACCAACTTCAACCTTTTTTTTGAAGTTGCCTCTCGAAGACTCCAACACTACACTTATCTCATCAGCAGAAAGCTCATTTTCATCTATACGAAAAAAATCTGCACCAGGGCGTGGACGCTGGAAAACCACCATTAATGATGGTTGATCTACATTTGTATTAATACTATCTATCTTAACCCCGTTTTGTAACTGGACTTCACGTATATCAGTTAAATCATCAAAACCAACATCAATATTAAAATACTGAATTTTGTATCTGTCGTCATTACTCATATCAAACACCACTGCGTAGCCAATATTAAAATCATCACCTCCTTGTGATTTGACTCCTAGTGCATCAATCTGTGCTTGTCGGATATTCAACTTTAGATCCTGAACCTCGTTGTTTAGTTCAATCTGTTCACGAAACTGGCTGTGGTTGAAGATCGCAATTCCGGAAACAGCTGTGATTATTACAATAACAATCATAAGCTCAATCAAAGAAAATCCTCTCTCAGATTTTGAACCTGCAACAAAAACAGAGCTCAGATTATTCTTGTTAAATATTTTTTTGTTTTGTATATTATTTTTCATTTAAAAATCTAAGCGCCAAAAAGAATTGAAAGATTCATCAAGTCCAAACTAAAAAAATATGCAGTCAATGCTCCTAGTATCAAAAAAGGTGCAAACGGGATCTCGCTTTTAATTGTAAGTCTTTTCTGTTGCTCTGGCAATTGCTTATCTACTCCAAACATAACCTGCAACCTGATGAATAACAGAATCAGAAGTGCTATAAAGGCTCCAATCCAAAACGACAAAACCAAAGCAGATATACCCTGAACAAAACCTAAAAGAAATCCCAAACCCAAGGCCAGTTTAGCGTCCCCCAGACCCATCCACCTACCACCAGAGATAAACCAAAAGAAAAAGAAGAAGAAGAACATTAAAGGACCAGCCATAATATCTACAAAAGAACCTTGGAAGAGGAACTCGGATTCAATAAAAAGAGGTGTCGCAAAAATAAATAAACTAAAAATTGTAAAAAGAAAAACCAATCTATCTGGAATTATTTTGTGATACAGGTCATAGATAAAAATAACAATTAAAAAACTCCAAGAGATCCAAAGCAATATGGTTGTGAGTATAAAATCAACCGAAATCATTTGATGTAAATAATCAATCTGAAAAGCAGATTTTTGAAACAAGAACAATAACAAGAACAATACTCCGGTCGCTACTTCTACCAAAGGATACTGCCAAGAAATCTTTAGACCGCAACCTCGACATTGACCTTTAAGAAAAATGAAACTCAAAACAGGAATCAACTCAATCCATCTAAGACCTTTTTTACACTTAGGACACTCCGAAGAACCTGTAACAAAAGACGAAACTCCGAATCTGAGTGAGACCACATTCAAAAAACTACCAATTGATGTACCCAGCAGAAAGACTGCTACAAACATAAATATAATTTCAGTGGACATATTTTTAAATTAAGACAGAGATTACTTAAAACATAAATAAAACTAAAGACCAACCGAAGTAGCCATATTATAAATCGGTAACATTATTGAAGCTAGGATAATTCCAACCCACAAACCTAAGAAGATTATGAAGACTGGCTCAATCAATCCAACCAATGTCTCCACAGCAGTCGAAAACTCTCGATGATAAAAACGCGAGACGGTCTTCAAAATCTTTTGCAAAGAACCTGTCTCCTCGCCAACACGAATCATCTGAATCATAACTGATGGAATAATCTCAGGGTGTTTGGCAAAAGATTTCGAAATCATACCACCCGCACGAACCTCTTCAAGAGATTTTTCTAATACCCTACGATAGACTTCGTTGCCAACAATTTTAGACGATATCTCTAATGCTCGAACGGTGGAGATACCACTAGAAAGCATTGTTTCCAAAGTATCTGAAATTCTAGAGAGATAAAGTTTTTTAAAAAATGAATTTACAAATGGTGTTTTTAGTTTAATTTGATCAAAACGAAATCGACCGTTTGGAGTTCTAACCCAGATATAGAATAAAGAAAACAAGGAAATAATAGCCAAAATAACAATCCAAAAATACTTCAAAAAAATGTCGCCTGCCATAAAAACAATCTTGGTATAGATTGGGATTTTCTGACCAGATTCGTTAATAACAGAAATAATATTATTGTTGATAACCAAAAAAACAATAAACATCACCACGAATGATATTATTATAACTGTAATTGGATACACCAAAGCCCTTCTAGCTTGACTGAGAACATCGTACGACCTTTCCAGATAACCAGCTAGGTACTCCAGAGTCTGACCAAGTGTTCCAGACTCCTCACCAGCCTCAATCATACGAACATAAAAATCTGAAAAAACCTTTGGATGTTTTTCCATAGCTTTATAAAGAGGTTCGCCACTCTGAATATCCTTTCCTATCTCAATCATTATCTTACGCAGAGTTTTGTTTCTATTTTCATCAGCTAAAATACTAAAAACATCCAGAGCTGAGACTTGCGCGCCAAATAAGGTGGCCATCTGTTTAGAAAGAAAAACTATATCCTTAGACGGAACAGTAGCCCCAAAAGAGATACCTTTAACAGCATCGAGCCAACCACTACTCCCTAATGAAACCACAGTCAAATCACGAGCCTGTAATAACTCAATAGCTTCATCACGACTCAAGGCCTCGAATTTACCTTCTTTGCTTTTACCCCCTTTATCAATTGCTTTAAAATGAAAAAACATAATGTTATTTTCACATTATATCACCCTTTCTGTAAATTTTATGTGCATAAAAACAAAAACCGCCAAAGGCGGTTTTTGTCTTGTCGTTGAATTTATATAAATTCAATTAACTT
>SKHG01000046.1 GCA_007117035.1 Candidatus Campbelliibacteriota bacterium | reverse complement strand
TATTTAGTGTAATTTCTAATTCTGAATGATTGTTGTAGACCTTTTTCCAATTGAGTAAATACTCCCAAGTCTTAATTGAGCTTTTAAAAGTCGATGTTAGTTTTTTAAAGTCTTTTTTCATTGTATTAATCGTTTAATTCTTTATTTTGTGACTGTGTCCACTGCCCAGACTGTAGAGCTCTTAAAAAAATCTGATATATGGATTCGGCTAGAATTTTACCCCTTTCATCTATAGCTAAACTCGGACTGTCTGAAAAAGGATAGTTGAGCAATGCTTTATTTGCTATATATAAATCATTCTCGAAATGCTTCTTTTTTTCTTCAAACATCTTATTGGAATAATCATTTGATGAGTTATCACTTTTCTCAAGAATGGTTAAATTCCCAATCTTATGCTTAAAAAGATTGTATTGTTTTAAATCTCCGAACAGAGCTTTTAACTTTATCCTATCCTCTTTTACAGGTCTTTGAGGGACTATATGCTCAATAGTAGATTTTGAGAAAATCTTATTAGGACCAGCGTTTAAAAGGAACTTTTCAAGTAGAAATTGCAGATCGCCATTTTTTCCGCCACCTGGACGATACTTTGTTTTATTGAGAAAACTATCTGAAAAGTTTTCACTTTGGTTACGACATAGTTTGAGAAGTTCTGCAAAAAGCTTCTCCAAATTAATTGCCCCACTTGAATACTGAGCAAATACTGTTTCAACCTTACTAGGGCTTCCAGGTACATGCTTGAAGAGAAATTGAAATGCGGTCAGCTTTATCAAGTTATTCTTAAATTTTTTTTCATTTTTATATACACTTAATAAAACGGAGTATACTTGATCTACATTGAGATAACTGAGAAACTCTAGCGTCTCCTTTACTTCTCTTCTATCAAATCTAGCAGGGGGAAGATTTTCAAGATTCTCAATGTTTGCATTTCGAAAGTTTAAATATAATTCAGAGTCAGTGAGTAGTCCATCTAGATACTCCTTAACTCCCTTTACGTCTTCTGCATCGACATATTTTTTTTGGAACTTATCAAAAAGTGAAGGTTCAGTAGTGTATTCTCCCCGACTAATCCATTGATGTCTTATAAACTTTGGCAACAGGCCAAGCTCATTCGCAAAGTTCTCTTCAAGTGAAAGCCATTGAGTCTCTGCTTTCATTAAATCTTCTGGATTTTTTGAAAGTGTCATTAAAAGAGAATTTTTAATGAGATCAGTACTTGCCAAAGATACGGCTGTGGCATTTAGACTTGAAAAGAGTTTGTAAGCCGAGGATTTATCGTAACATCCAATGTACACCAATTCTAGACTTTTAAATTTATTAAAAAGTTCTTCCATTTTCCCAAAATCGAGTTGGGGAGAATATTCGAGGATAAGGTCTTTGCACACATCATAATTGTTTAAGAATCTTTGCTGAAGATCGTTAACTTCTTTTGGTGGCTTAGTAGATAATACCAACGATTCAAAAATTAAGTCTGCGGAATCATTGGTAAACTTTAGTCTTCTATCAGGTGTTCCTTTTAATTTTGGATTTAAAAGTAATTGATTTATCTCATCTACGATATTTTGACAATCGGGTCTATTTTGTAGAATATCCCTCAATGCGATCATAAATATTGAAAGTGTAGTTAGTCTTTGTTGGCCATCTATCACTTCATCACGGCTGGCACTGCTTCTGGAACCTATAAGTACCAGAGTTCCAATGAAATATCCCTGCTCATTTTCTATGATGTCTTGAAATAGTTTTCCGATATGCTTTTCTTCCCATGTATAGATTCTTTGAAGCGCAGGAATTATCTGTGTTTTAGACGCTTCGTCAAAAAAAGTTTGATAGTTAACTGATTTAGGCTCAAAGTGTGAATAAAACATACTAAAAATTATTTACTAGAATCTCATAGATCTTACCTCTCCCACTTGCTTTTGCATTTATATTTCGTCCTGCTGTTACCTTATGAATTGTTATACCGTCTTTTTTGTAAGGTGCAAAGAGACTTTCAATAAAAGGTGTGTCGGAATTTGAAAGCATGACAAAACATCCTCGTTTGTGTAATTCAATAAAAGTATCTCGCAGTTCCTCTTGCTCTTTTTGCAAAAACACATCGTTTGAGTAGGCGGTGAATGACGCAGTTTTAGAAACGGGATAGTAAGGTGGATCAAAATAGACAAAATCACTAGACTTCGCTTCGTCAAGCACATACTTGTATGACTTGTTGTTTATCTGAGTATGAGTGAGGACTTTTGAAACCTTGATGAGGTTTACAGAATCACAAATTTGCGGATTAGTGTAGCGACCAAACGGTACATTGAATTGCCCACTTTTGTTGACCCGATACATCCCATTAAAAGCAGTGCGGTTGAGATAGATAAAACGCGCGGCGCGCTTCAGGTCTGAAATAGTTTCGGTTTGCCAGGCTCTTATATCGAGAAAAACTTCCTTGTCATAGATGTACCCACTGTGAGTGAGTTCTTCGATGAGGTCGTGCACATTATTCTTAATGACGTTGTATGTGATAACGAGTTCTGTGTTTATATCATTGATATTCGCCTTGAGTGGAAGCAAGTCAAAAAAGACCGCACCACCCCCGACGAAGGGTTCGAAGTAGGTATTTTGGGCCGGGTTAAATGATGCAGGAGGATAAAACCCTCTATCTTTAAATTGCTGAAGAAGCTGACGCTTCCCACCAACCCATTTTACAAATGGTTTTGGTTTTTTGCTTATAACTTCTTGCAACTTTTCGTCAGAAACGTCACCGTACTCGTGCAACAATCTTGCTGCATACACTGCATTAATGTTATACGAGTCAGAAATATACTTTGTGCGCTCAGCCACTGTCATTATTTGATTGTACCACACACAAATCATACCCAAACCCGCCATTCCTGTAAGGTATGGCGGGTAGTAATACTGTATTCATAAATATTTTCATTTCGTAGTCATATATATTTAAACTGAATATTACACCCATTTATGTAGAGTTCACCATTGCACATATGACAGCAAAAGTAATATGGAAGTAGAGTATACTTACAAGTATGAATAACATACATTTCACTCACGAACTTCTAAAAGGGAAAATCGCTGAAATTATTTTTGAGCAAATGATTCATAACACTAAAGGCTACACTATACTAGAATTTGGTTATGAAAAAGTAGTAAGGCAAC
>SKHG01000065.1 GCA_007117035.1 Candidatus Campbelliibacteriota bacterium | reverse complement strand
TTTTATACCATAGCCAACGACACGTCGGGCAATACTGAAAGTTATGGTGATGTTGATACGGAGACTATATATGATACAACATCTCCTACTATATCCATCACCGCTCCGACGGATGGCGACTATCTCAATAATGCGAGCGTTTTATACACGTGGGACAGCGATGCGGTTGGTAGCATCCCGATAGACCGTCACGAAATAAAGATAGGTAGCACTGATTGGGTTGATGTAGAAACCAACACCAGCACGACTATCACTATGGCCGAAGGTACACATTTAATACGAGTGAGAGTATATAATCAAGCGGAAGCTTACGCCGAAGATAGTATTAGTATTAAAGTGGACACATCTAACCCTGAAGTGTACAGTTGGTCGCCTACGGGAACTGGAGTATCACCGACGGCAGATGTATATGTAACGTTTAATAAAGATATGGACACTTCGGTAAATCCAACGCTCACGATGTTGAGTGGTAGTTACAGCGATGGTTGGACACCCGATGGGTGGCAAACTGCAAGGCGATTTGAGTGGACACCGAACGGTGTATATGGTAGTTCGGATGCAATAGAATTACAAGTTACCCTTGCCGAAGATTTAGCGGGTAATACAATGTTAACACGTTCGTGGACGTTCTATGCGCTTGATACCGTTCCGCCGACAGTATCTTCCACAACGCCGACGGATGGTGCTGTAAACGTAAGTTATACACAGTTAATAGAAGTAGTGTTTGATGAAAGCATGAAAACTTCACACACCCCCGAACTGAGCGCAGAAACGGGTACAACGCCGAGTGGTGGTTTTGTGTTCGAAGGGTGGTCAACGACAACTGAAACGAGTGACACGGCGACGTGGAGTCATTCGGGGCTTAGATTCAACCGAAATTATACATTACGTGTAAGGGATTATCAAGATGTAGCGGGCAATACTGGTGTAGCATACGATTGGGGCTTCAGCACAGAGCAGGATTGGATAGCACCGCAGGTAATCCTCACTTCACCGGACGATGGCGAAGATTCCGTAAATTATCGTGATGGACAGATAAAAGTTATCTTTGATGAAACGTTGAACAGTAACATGACACCGCAGTTGCTTATAACACACAATTTAACTACATATAACAGTACGTTCATCGGCTTCAGCACGACGTTCCATAATAACGATACGGTAACGTTCAACTACACTAGTATGGCGTCTTACAGTGAAATAGAGGTAACTATATCGAATTATGAAGATGTATATGGTAACGGCAACGAAACGTATACGTGGACATTCACCACACGGCGCAGTCCCGCCGACCATATATCATTAGCGACGATGATAATGATAGGATTATTTGGTGCGGTGATAGCGGTAGCTATAATAGCGGTTATCGTGAAATTACTGGGTCGTGAGAGTAAATCGGTGTTGTAAACCATGACACCGAGCGCACGACCTTTGGTTAAATAATCTAATAAAGGGGATAAAAAAATATGCAATTGGCGAGAGGTTTATAATGAGAAAGATTGTCCCGCTGTTAGTGATGTTAAGTATATTATTAATCAGCACGTACGGTCAGGTGGTTGCGGGTAGTGAGTTATATAAACAGCATGAGATAAACTACGAAACCCGCAATTTTAATCCTAATACAGACGTAAACCGCAACTTCGACCCTTCTAATCCACGACAATCGGATTTTTCGGTGATGCAGTGGGAATATGACTTTAGGGCGACAGGCACCGAAGCTCCGAAGGGTGTTTACGTCGGTCAGTATTTAAATCCGAGCGTGCTGGAACTGGACTACAAACCTGTGTGGAATCCGCAACGTGTACGTCATATAAGCGGAAATTCAAGGGTTACTGAAAGTTTAGGAACATACGGAGTGACATTAATATCCACACAGGTACGTTTTAGTTCGAGTGAAATAATGAACGGCGCATCAGAATTTTGGGTAAGACTTCCTGCATTTGCACACCAGTTAGAAACCATCCCAATAGAATTTACTAATAACTGGTACTTTTTTGATTATATGAAAGGTGAATATGATACTAGGCCTGAGAGAGAAGTAGGTACTACTGAAATACATTCAGGTTTGTATCTATATGAAGGTGGATACAACGATTTCACTGTAGACGGTGATAACACCGCTGGAATTTTTGACCTCCGTGCAGACAGTAATGTAACTTCCATAGCAAATGGAATAATATCCAAAGAAAACAATAATTACAACAATAGTCTGTACCACAGATTCAATGTAGTAGTAAATTCTGGTATAACCTACACAATAGCATTTTTGATGATAAGTCAAGAAAAACCGTACATGATGTTAGACGAAGTAGAATCAAGTTATAGTCAAGTAAATTACAAAACTATTGACATAAATAAATGCTATGCAGATATAATAACTTGGGTTGATGGTCCCAAATCTTATAGGAAGATGATAAGTTTAGTAGCCGACGTAAGTGAAGGATATTCAGAGACTGTTGATTTACTAATAGAACCCCACTTTAGTTTTATCTTCACTAAAGGCGTTGGTGAGAACAATATGTTTGGATACACTACAACCAATGACGATACTGTAAAAATAAACATTCATTATCCTGATTTCGATTTTGATGAATCGATAGATAAATACCCTTCATTTTATGTACCTTTTATTATGGACGGCGATTACGATGAAGGTATAAGTCCACCGTTAAATGTAAAATTGGGTTTAGAAGATGGTGCATTATTACCGGTCGATAAATTAGAAGGAAGTGTAGCACCATATGCTTTTGGAGACCACCACTATAATTGGATGAGTGGAGAATACGATTATAAATTCAACAATTACTTTTTATTTTCATCGCCAGAGATTACAGAACCTGCATTCCCTAGATATCCTAATGAATTATATAACGAGTTGATGTTTGAAAACATTTCACAACCTTTAACATTTTTGTGTAGAAAAGATGATAGACAGTTATACAATAAAAACCCAAATTCAATAAATTATTCGTCAAGTTCATTTTGGTTAGGTGAGAATTTTATAACTGGACATGATAATTCGTTTAGCGAAGATAAAGAACTTGTAGATGGTGTGTACTATACTTATTGGGATGTAGACTACACAAAATATGGCGAGCGTTATTTTTATGAAATATTCACTTCTTTGGATTTTACTGAAGGTAGGTGGAACACAATAAAACTTCCAGCACAAACGGTAGTATTATCGTGGAGTGAGATGGAG
>SKHG01000005.1 GCA_007117035.1 Candidatus Campbelliibacteriota bacterium | reverse complement strand
TTATAGAAGATTGCCGCGGTGACAGCGTACTGGGCGATCATTCCCCAGGCCTGGTCACTGAGGCTGTGAGCCACTGTTCTACTCGAAACAAAGATGCCGAGGGCAGGCTATGACAAGTGTTTACGGTTCTATATCGAATGAAGAAGCCCCTGTGTGCGGTGTAATCCCGGCAGCGACAAAGCAGTTGAGTGCTTGGGGGGGGCTCAACGGCTTTCTGCCGCCATCCCCTGACAACGCGGTGATGCTGGAGCGCGTAACTAATGATTAGTGCTAGTTGGCCTCGGCCATGAAGCGTGCAGTGCTTTTTTGTGCTGATGCCGCCCGTGCAGCACCGTCACGGCACTCGGCCTTCTGGGTCACCACCATGCGCCTGAGAACGTTGAAGAATCTGGCGCAGATAAACGAACGACAGGAGTTTACTCATGCTTCCCCGCCATGCATCACAGCTTTTTCCCCAACAATATGCCGCCCTTTTGCCGTTGATGGTTGTGGCGCTGGCGTTCTTCTGCGTGCCGGCGATGGCGGCGGATGAAAGCTTCCCCGAGGACTTTCAGCGCTTTGAACTGAGCTTGCCGGATATTGATGACAAGGATTTCACCCTGCACCTAAATTATCAGGATGGGCGCTTTATTCAAGGCTGGACAGCAGCGAATGGACGGCCGGTTACCAGCCGTATGGACCTGTCTCAGCTTGTGCTGAGCGATGGGGTGATGCGCGGTAGCGTGGATCTGGTGCTTGGTGGCGGGCGGCGCAATTTACGTTTTTATGTTATTGATATTGATGCCCAAGTGGATGCCGACGGCGTCATTAGCGGCAGCCATCAAACCCGCTATGGGCTGGAGCTGGGGCATACCTACGGTAGCGGTTTTTATATTTTTACCGATGAGAGCCTCGACCACGATACGCCGGTGGTCACCATGGAGCAGTTGCGCTATTTGCGTGGCGGAGATGCCTGGTCCGGACCAGCAGAGGGCAGTCTTGAGGCGGCGATTAGTCCTGACAAGCCGGTGCGCTTTCAGCTTGATATGGGCATGCCCCTGCGTGGGCCTTCGGCAAATTGGCAGCGGGAAGTGCTCCTGGATTTGGTGGTCAAGGGCGACGAGGTCATTTCAGCCGATGCCACACCGGTGCGCGGTAACCCGTGGCGTCTGCTCAAAGAGGTGCAAGCTGAAGCCAGTTTTGACGGCGAGCGGATCAAGGGCGTGGTGACCATTGATATTGAGGCCGGCTATCCGTGGAGTGGTGAATATCGTTTTACCTTTGACGCTGAGGTAACCAATCACATCGTACATGGTGAAAATATTACCCACCATGAACGACCGCACGGACACTATGGCACGCAAGATGCCCCCCACACCCTCAGCGGTCATGCTCGACTGGCCAATGGTGAGGGCAGCGATCCTGCCAATGCCCTGCATCGGGTGACCTTTCAGCCGTCGCAGGGAGTGAATCGTGAGGTAGTGGCTCTTATTGGGGTCAACCAAGGGCAGGTCACCGGGGTCACCGTCGAGCCCATCCATCGCGGCGGCGGCAGTGACTTTCCCACCGAAACCCTTGAAACCAAGATTGCCCTTGAGGGTAATCGGCTGCAGGGATCGCTGCTGTTTAATCCCAATAATCCTTCCTATCCAGATAGCTGGGGTGCGAAGAAAATGGCCATCGATTTTGATCTCCACATCGAGGGCGACTCCAGCAGCGGGACCCATACAACGAAGCTTGACCGCACCTTTGCCAGCGAAGGCCTTATCAGCGGCAGGCGTATTACTCGTGAAACCCTGCGCGCTGCCAATCCAGCCCCAGAGGTAAATTGGCCCACCTGGCATGGACCCAAGCACTCCATGAGTGCAGCAGATACCGACGCCCTCCTCATCGATGATTTTTCCCAGGCGCGAATGCTGTGGAAGAGCGAGCGGACTCCACCCGCCAGGTCACAGATTCAACGCTATGGAAGCAGTAATTTAGGCCGAAACCTACGCGGCGGCCCTGGTGGTGGCGCGGCATCGCCAGTGGTCTACGATGGCAAGGTGTACCTGCACTATTATGAGCCCTCTGGCGAAGCCTCCACCGCTTTGAGCGTGGCTGAGAGTTATGGCCGGCAGTTTCATGAATCATGGAAGATCCTTGCCGATGATATCATTGTCTGCATTGATCTGGAAACTGGGGCCACCCTCTGGAAGCAACGCTTCGAAGAAACCGGGCTGAATCTCTACAATACCTGGAAAGACGCACCTGGAACCTCGGCGGCGGTGGGTGAGGGCAAGGTGTTCGCCACCAGCGCCGGGGGCAAGGTATGGGCCATGGATGCCAACAGCGGCGAGGTGGTGTGGGAGTCCACCATGCCAGGGTTTTACCAAGGCCGCCAGCGGGCGCGTGAAACCGCCCTGCGCGAAAATAGCCGTCCCGACGCAGGCGGCTATCACGCTGGTAGCCGCATCGTCATTGATGGCTTACTGGTGGGTTCCAACTTTGGCGGCGACTTGGTGGCCATCGACATCAACACCGGCGAAAAACGCTGGCGGGTTGAAGGCGTGGTTGCCACCCAGAACACCCCATCGCTGTGGCAGGGCCATAGTGAGTCTGTGGTGATTGTTCACAATGGCCAAACCCTCAGCGGCGTGCGTGTGAGCGACGGTGCAGTGCTCTGGCAACACCGAGTGGCGCGCATTCCCCGGGCCTACCCCGTTCCCATTGAGGGCGATATCCTCACCGTCATCGTCGAGGCGGAAAACAGTGACGACTATCATCTGGCCGGGTATCGCATTCATGCCGATCGCCTTGAGCGGCTGTGGACACTGGAGAAAAACCAAGACAAGACTGGCCGCCGACTGCTCATGGCGCATCAGGGCCATGCCTACGTCTTTGGCCAAGAGGGCAGTGATCATGACCACTTGTACCGGATACATCTCAAGACTGGTGTCTACGCACGTCTGGCTGACCGCGGTCATATTGGCAGCATGAGTTTTGCCGTTGGTGTCGGTGACCGGGTCATGTTCGATCGCAATAATTATCGCTGGCTGACTGCCGACGCAGACTTTCGTCGCATGAGTGATGTCTGGGACATCCCCATTAGCACCTCACGGGGTTACCACAGCACCCAGATAAGCGATGCAATCGTCGACGGCCGTCTGATTGTCCGCGGTGGCGATGGCATCTATGCCTTTGACCTGCGGAAACAGGATGATTGAGCGAGGTGAAGGCGCATGGTCGTTCTC
>SKHG01000071.1 GCA_007117035.1 Candidatus Campbelliibacteriota bacterium | reverse complement strand
TTCTATTTTTTTCATATATTATATTATACAAAAAATTTTTAATTTTTAAATTTGTAGTTTCGCGAGTCATGCTACAAATTCTAACATGTTTTTACCTCACAAACCCACGAGTAATCGGTCCAAAGTATCCAACTGCCGGACTGATGTTGTTGTCTAACTGAAATTGAATCAAGGCAGATTGAGTTTGTGGTCCAAAGAAGCCGGTGGCTCCAGCGGGGATGGAGTAACCATTACTGATTAAATATTGTTGTAGTGTGAAAATTATCTTTTGAAATGCAATTTATGTAACATTAAATTGTATGAAAAAAAATAGAAAATGAATTCTGGTACCTAGGTTTTCTTGGGTTCATGGGCTTTAGAGGAATAGCAGGAATTATAAATCAAAACTGGATGGAAGCTTTGTGGATTGTCTGGTTAGTTTGGTTCGTGGCTTTTCTTAAATATCGTCTACCTAGAAAAAAGTAGTATCTTTTATACCATATCCATAATATAAGTTCGAACCCGTTTAAGTTGACGGAGCCAATATAATTAAAATAAAAAAATATTCTAGCAGAACTTATTGTTCTTTTTTTAAAAATCTAATAACTATAGAAAAATTTTCTTTGTAAAAATCCTTATCTCTAATATCTTTCAAACCGTTACCTCTTAAGATAGTGTTAATTTCAGTAAATTCACCACTCCCTTCTTTTATTACTCTCGAAATCTCACTTCCACATTTTTCAAAGTATTCATCTGAAACCTCACCAATAATCCAATTATCCAAACCAAAGCAAAAAATACCGACACTTTCATCGGGCACTCTTTTTAAAAACGAAACTATATCTTCTTTGATAATAGAATAAGGAATTGGTTTCCAGTCTCTTTTCCATTTTCCATCAACAAGTGCATCTTCGTGTATATGATCAGTATTTGATGGATCATTAGCTATAAAATCTAAACATCCAACATCTGCATTATATGAGTCTATACCTATATATCCTTTAGCACCTAAAATACAAGCTAATTCATAAGAATTAGCAGAATTTCCACAACCTAAGTCGACTACTGTAACCCCAGAGAATAGTTTTTTACCTTCTTTTAAATATTCTTTTTGAGAATCAGTATATCTCTCTGGATCTTTGGATAAATCTTTAAAATATTTAAGAGGAACATTAGAAAAACTAGTATCGTATGAATTACCAGATTCTGGAATAATATTTCCAACATAACTACCATATTCATCTTTTTTTAAACCTTCCATTTTAATACCGGGAATAAGATGGTCTGGAGAAAGTCCGGTAAATTTTTCTTTTGATTCTTCATTTATTTCAGATTCGTGTTCGGGTATTTTTTCCATATATAATATTAATATATTAACATATATATTAACAAATTCTACTCATATAAGTTAGAAACTACCACTCTACACAGAAAATTTGTAAATAAAAGTAAAGTATTATTTTTACTTGCAATTAATAATGCAATGTAATACAATGCATATATCACGACGAAAAGGTTCTGTTTGGGTTCCGTCCCTTTCAGAGCCTTTTCTCTTACTTTAATTCCAATTTACTTCTTTTTCTATTCAAGAATTCAAATATATTTTTGTTTGGTTTACTGAGTTTTTTGAGCAATGCGGAATATTTCTTTTCATCAGGAACTAATACTATTTCTAATTTATTTTCTTTCTGAGTTAACAACTTCATAAATATCTTAAAAATCGAACTTTCTTCAATTTCTATTTTAATTCTCTTCTAATTCACAGTGAATAGTAAAGCATTATTTTTACCTACTAATACTTTGGTTATCTTTACATTCCGCCTTTTATTAGATATCTTAAAGTAAGATAAACTGTTATTTAACAAAAGGAGACATACTATGAACATCATCAAATATCCAAAAATCCGCCAAGGCGGTATGGGAGTTAATATCTCTAACTGGGAATTGGCTCGCGAAGTCTGTTTGCACGGACACTATGGCACAGTATCGGGTGTGGCTTTAGAAATAGTCATGCCTCGCATCCTTCAAATGGGTGATGAGGGTGGTTACTTTAGACGAGCCCTTTCACATTTTCCTTTTTCACAAGTAGCTAAAAAAGTTTTAGATACCTATTATGTGGAAAATGGAATTCCTCAAGGTGTTCCCTTCAAAGGAGTACCTGCTTTTAGCATCAAACCTTCTGACTTATTGATTTCGCTTACAGTCTGCGCAAATTTTGCGTTTGTCTGGTTAGCAAAGGAAGGTCATGAAAATCCGGTCAGCATAAACTATCTTGAAAAAATAGCAATGCCTCATGTTTACGCAATAACCGGGGCTATGCTTGCTGACGTAGACTTCATTACTATCGGAGCTGGAATACCAATTCAGATCCCCGAAGTGATCAATGCTCTATATGAAAATAGAACTGCCACCTATCGAGTTCCTGTAATCGGAAAAAAAGTCACTAGTTACGATATGAGTTTTAATCCCGAAAGCTTCTTTGGAGAAAAGATTTCAATAAAGAAAAAACCGGGGTTCATCCCTATTATTGCCTCAAATCTACTCGCTTCTATCTTGGTGAAAAAGTTACCTATTGGAAGCATTTCTGGATTCGTCATAGAAGAACCAACGGCAGGTGGGCACAATGCTTTACCTAGAAAAGATGGTGTCTATGGTCTAAAGGATAAAGTTGACTATAAAGGAATTGCTCAACTTGGTTTGCCATTCTGGATTGGTGGTACAAAAGCTTCTCCAGAGGAACTAGCGTGGGCGCTTTCTGTGGGTGCAAAAGGAATCCAAGCTGGTTCTATCTTTGCTCTGTCAGAAGAATCCGGAATGGATCCAAAAATCCGTATAGAATCTCGCAAACGTGGGTTTGAGGGAACATTGCAAGTACAGACAGATATGTGCATTTCGCCAACTGGATTTCCATTCAAGCTGGTAATTCTAGACGGAACAATATCAGACCGAGACATATATGAAGCAAGGGTTCGTAAATGCAATAAATGTGCTCTTGTTTCTCTATATGAAAAGGAAGACGGTATGGTTGGATACAGATGCCCAGGTGAACCCATAAAAAATTTTATCCGCAAGGGTGGAAAAATGGGAGACACAGAGGGTGTCGGCTGTATTTGTAATGGACTGATGTCAACAGCAGGAGTAGGTGATGAAAAAGAACCTTATCTCGTGACACTTGGAGATGATGTTAGTTTTCTTAAACATCTAATGGCAAATTCAAGTAGTTCATATAGCGTAAAAGACGCTATAAATTATCTTCAAGGATAATATTAACTGATCAAGAAATGGCACAAAACTATTAAGGAAGTAATTTTTCTTGATGACACAAAGTATTATTTTGTTGTAAAACGACTTGAGGGCTGGAATTACCTGACTTCGATGAAACTAGCTAGCCCAAGAGGTGCAAACCGCAGTGATACGAAGATTAAATAAACATTAATGATTTCTGCTCAGTTTTGTAAACTAAACTGGCGCAAGCCCCGCGATTAACATCAAGGGGCTTTTTTATACCTAGTTATAAAGTACTGAAGTCTTAAACATTTCTAAAATCCTAGTTTCCTCAACTTCCCTTCTAATTTTAGCCACTTAAAGTTCTGAACTTCTTTCAATATGCATAGCGTGCTAGCAAATTACCTATAAGGTAATTTCTTAAAATGAAATAAATCATAACTGAAATTGTATCAAATATTACAAGGTGTATTATGAAGATATTATGAAGGACAAAACTGACGAAGAGTTGGCAAAATTTACTCAGGAGGGTAATTCAGTAGCTTATGGTGCTTTGGTTGACAGGTATGAAAACAAGCTATTAAGATATGGAAGAATGTTCTTATTTGACTATGAAAACATCAGAGATGTTGTGCGGAATATTTGTCTTAGGACTTATCACAGTTCCACTAGCAGGAGCTGTATATGCTTCTGAGACGGAAAGTGCAAAGGAGATGGATCTAGATAAAGAGGACTTCCTTAAGCTAAGAAACGTCTCTAGAGAGGCCCACAGAGAGGCTAGACTGGAGGAGAGAAAAGCTCGTCTAATGGATGCTATAGAAAGGGATTGTCTTGATCCTCAAGAATTGGAAAGTAAAATGCAAATGAGGGGAGGAAGATTTGCTAAATAAAAAGAGAACTTCTCTCATTATTACAAGTCAAAGGCGTACCAACAGGTACGCCTTTGACTTTTCTTAAATATTTAAAATATTTAATGAGTTATCACTATCCCTATGTTTCAAAATACATAAATTCGGAAGGAGAAGAAATCCCTTTTTTAATTCTCACATTGTCCAAGGTTGATAAGTATTTAACAGCTATTTTGTATTCGGATGCAAACTATTTGTAATACTTTAACTTGTTTTAAAAAAGTTGAGAAGATGACACAGATTGAGTTTCATAATAAAAGTATTTGGGGATAAGTATTATTTACTTTACCTAATATCAGAGATATATTTATTAGCATATGATATTTTTTATAATTGTTGTTTTAGTACTTTATTTTGTATTTTCATCAAAGATTAATAAACTCAACAAGAGGATTGAGAGTTTAGAAAAAAGGTATTCAAAAGAAACAGTTCCAGAAATAGATACGCTTAGTAAACCAAATCAATCTAAAGAGGAGCAGACCCTTGATAGTCGTTCTGCTTTATTTAATAATACTTCTTCTGTTTATGAGGCGACACCCCACAAAACATCAACTGAGGAATACGTAATCCCAAAGAAAGAAATTAAAGAAGAGGACTCTCAGAAAAATGAGTGGGGTGAGGAGCGAGTGGGTAAATGGATTGGTATTGTTGGATTAGTTGCTGTTGTAATTGGATTCGGATTTTTTATTCAATACGCATTTCAAAATAATTGGATTGGTGAGACTGGCCGAGTTGCCCTTGGTTTGTTGTTTGGTGTTTCAGCTGTTGGAGTCAGTCAATATTTGTTCAGTCGTTATCATAGTTACGCTCAAATTATTTCTGCACTTGGTATTGTAATACTATTTCTTAGTATCTATTCATCCTTTTCATTCTACGCCTTAATAAGTCCAGTTGTAGCAACGATCTCTATTCTTGCGGTAACTGTTTTGGGTGCAGTGTTGAGTGTATTTAACAATGCTAAATCATTAGCTTACTTGAGTGTCATTGGTGGTTTTGTAGTTCCACTTTTTATGGACGGTGGAGTTATTGATTCGTCATTTATTCTACTACTTACTTATATTTTAATAATTACAGCTCTGGGAATGGTTACAAGTTATTTTAATTCTGCTGAAATCCTTGCAATTATTTCCAGCTTAGGTGGATTTTTAATACCACTTTTGATAGTCTCTGAAATTTCATCTCAGGTGTTTCTTGTATATCTTTTAATTATTACCCTTTTTGGGATCATTGTTGGTCAATACTTAAAAAGCAAATCACTACCAATGATCGGAGTTTTTGGTGGCTTTGCAATAGTATTTTTAGTTCTAATTAATGGGATAAATGTATCACCACTAGTGCTGTTAATCTTTCTTGGTGCGGTTACACTATCAGGAGCCGTGTCCGGCTTAAAAAACACCTCGAGTGATTTGATGTTTATTACTTTCTCGGGTGCAGTTCTTGTTCCTGTTCTTTTGCTTATTAATTCAAATTTAGAATTTCCTTTAATATCAACCTATACTTATATCTTAGCTGTTTCAATTGGAGCAATAATAATATCATACAAAAATTTATGGCGAAGGTTGGATTACATAGCTCTTGCTGGTGTATCTCTGCTATCATTTATCCTTATTAACGGTGAAGGTGGTTCGATTATGCTCTATGTTCAGTTTGCGTTTCTAGGTGCTTACTTTTTAATTTTTACCCTAGCTTCCTTTGCTCCATCTATTATTAAAAAAAGATCGATGGAAACTGCAGACGTAATACTTTCTTTTTTGACAGCTGGACTCTTTGTTGGTGGAGGATTACTTCTTCTAAACTCTTTTGAGTTAAGCATGTTTGGTGGCTACTTTGTATTTTTCATTTCTTGTTTCTACTTTGCTTTAACAATTATTGTTAATAGTTTGGGCCAAAATAATTCTGTATTGTTTTTGACATCTTTGGGATTAGGTTTAGTAACACTAGGTGTTGCAATCCCACTTCAACTCTCTGGTGCATGGATTTCATTGTCATGGACTATTCTAGCAACTGTTGTTCTCTATATTTCAGTTAAGGCACAGAGTAGAGGAATTTTCACTTTTTTTAGTCTGACCTTAATTTTAGCAACACTGAGAATTATATTTATCGACGCACAACATTATTCAATTGATTCATTCACACCAATTTTAAACAGCCAGTTTTTCCTACTAGTTATACTAGCTACTGTATTTGCTTGGTCTGCTTTATTCCTGTATCGAAAAACTGAGGTGTGGAAAGTCTTGTCTGTTACTGTTGGAGTTGTGACTTTTATGGCAGTGTTTGCAAACATACTAGCTGTTGGAACTCTCACATATGAGACAGTTCGCTTGTACGACCAAAAGGTTGTTGCTGTACAAAAAGATGCTGCCCCACTTATTGCTGAGTACCAAGAACTTGAATTAAGAGATAGAGTATACGAAATCCAAAATAGTACTCGAGAAAGTACTAATGAGTTGAAAAACCAAAGAGGTATGGTTGTATCTGTTTTGTGGGCATTATATTCATTGATATTAATTATTGTTGGATTTATTTGGAATATCAAGATTTCTCGAATGCTCGGTTCATTATTTTTACTTATTACAGCGTTTAAGGTGTTTATTGATATTTGGCAACTAGGTGAAGGGATTTATCGAATAATAACATCTATTGTTTTTGGTGGCTTAGCTTTGCTTATATCATTTTTATATGCAAAATATAAAAGTTATATTAAGAAAAATATATTTTAATTTATGCGATACATTATCTTTTTTGCTATCTTGTTTATACCAGCCCTTACTGTTTATGCTACTGGAGATTATTCATCATGGGAAACAAAACGTGATATTAATATTCCGGAAATTGCTAACGCGGAATATGTTTATGTACCATTACCAGCTGATTCTAGTATAGGTAGATTTAATTTTAGGGATTTGAGAGTTGTGAATGATTTAGGTAAGGAAATTCCATATCAGCTTCTAGTTGAAGATGAAGAAAGAAATCGGACTGTCCAGTCCCCTTCAATCTCAGATCTTTCAACTAACGCAGATGGGTCAGTAATGTTTATAATTGAAGTCGAGAAAGATGATGAACTACATAATTCATTAAATATTATATTTGAATCTGCCGAGTTTCGTCGTAATGTTTCTGTTTACGCTTCTGATGTACGGCACCCATTAACAGATGAAAGATGGAGATTACTGACAAACGAGGGCTACGTTTTTTCCTTTCTAGACAAAAGAGCTGGGGTTCACATAGAAGGTAACCATATTAGATATCCTGAAAGTTCAGCGAAGTATCTTCGAATAGTAGTAGATTCTGGTGAAGGTGACCTATTAAATGTTCGGTCTGTTTCACTAGAGCAACACAGTGTTAGAGAGGCTGTAGAAACAGAAATATACCGCAACACAACCATCACAAACAATGAAAAAGAACGGACCACAGAGGTTGTGATTGATATGCAACGAAATAGTATACCGATTCAGAATATTGAACTTAAAATACAAGACGCTGTTTTTCACAGAGATGTAGTGATGCAAAGAAGTTCAGATGGAGTCCGGTGGCGTACAGTGTCTCGTGATTCAATTTTTCGTATAGACACTCCAGCTTTTTCAGGTGAACGTTTAAATTTATCCTTTCATGAGTTTAGCGATCAGTATCTTAGACTAGTTATTTTTAATTATGATAATCCCCCGCTAACAATAGAAAACAATGTGGTTCTTAAAAGCGTAGCCCGTGCAATTATATTTCAAGCCAACTCAGGAGATGAATATCAATTACTTTATGGTAACAGTAAAGCTAAAGAAACTCGTTATGACATTACACGATTCTTCCACTATCTTGATCTGTCGGATATCCTAAAAGCAGAGCTGGCTGAATCTGAGATAAATCCTTATTACAAGACACCAGTCGAAAAAGATCCTCCTTTTACTGAACGGTATGGATTTTTACTAAATCTTATTTTAATAGTTGTTGTTGTGATCTCAGCTATTATTGTCTATTTTACTATTCTACATCCAAGACACAGGAAAGAAGTTTTGGATAATAATTCCACAGATACTGAATAAGATTAAGAGTAATGAATTATTGTTAGTTATATTATTCCTACTAAATTAAGTCTCTTTAATTTGTCTTTCCAACTTCTGACACAACATACTTTGCTGGCTGTGAAGGCCGTAAGTCTCAACCACAGTACAGACCTCTGTAATTAAGTATCGTTGAATACGTTCCGAACCATTCCTTTAACAAACGAACCTTGATATAATTTTTATATGAAAAAAGTAATACTATTTGGAGACAGTCTACTTGGGAAAATGAACATTCGACTAATTAAGGAAATAGAAAAAAAATCTGGTAATGTTGTTATTCTAAACTGCGCAACAGGAGGAATGACAACAAAAGATGCCTTAGAGAGAGTTGATTTATTGTCAGAAATAAAACACGACTACACAGTCATATCTCTGGGTACCAACGATATCTTTAAGGACAATCTAGATATCAAGGAATACATAGATAACATGGTAGAGATTATTCAATCATTGAATAACTCAGATATTATTATCTGGCTTAATCCTCCTGTTGACGATAGAAATGATGCAGAAGGAACAATTAAATTTAATGATAAAATTAAAGATTATTACACCGAACTTCAAAAAGTATTTCTTGGTGAGGTTTTGTTTATCGATTCATTTGGGAATTATAGAAATGAACCTAATTTCGATAAATTTCATAAGGAAGATGGTGTTCATTTAACAGATGATGGTTACGCTCCGTTTATAAACTCTCTATCTAAATTACTAAAGTAGTTTCTAATATTTTTAACTAAGAGTTTTTGTTATCACTTTTGGTATAATAAATAACCCAAGATAACTTAAAAATGACAGAAATATTTGCAGAAATAGGCTTTGGAAATGAAACTTTTCTATCAACAGAATTCGAAAACAAAAAAACACAGAAAGAATACAGAAAAAAAGGCTTTATACTAGCCAAAAAAATTGATGACTACTATATAAGAATATGGATAATAAAAAAAGTATATATATTTTCATTCAAAGAAGGTTTTAAGATAGAAAATAAAACCCATAACAAATTTAAATTACTTTTTGGTATTAGTGGCTTAGATAAATAAAATTTGGATTATAAGATTATCTTGACAAATACCACAAAAAAATATAGATTTTCTTTAGTTAGTAAAATAAATTTACTAATGTTCTAAAACAACAATAAACCAAGGGGGTATTTATGAGTTCCAGAGATTATGATAGATTTGAACACGAGAGTGAGCGTGAAGGCGATAATTTAATCAAATGCGCACATTGCAAGGGTGACGGATGGAACTATACTGAATTTACTTGTTGCGCCAAAGGAGCGACTAGAGGTAAGGTTCGGTGTTGTACATGCAACGGTCGTGGCGTTGTTCCAGCATAAAGACTAGTTGTTCAATACTCTAATAATAATTAATAAACTAAACACAAATATTATTTCATTGTATAGTATAAACAACAATTAAAACCAAAAGTCCTGAGATAATATCGATGGACTTTTTTTTATTCATTATTTTGATCTTTTAGTATTAATTTGATTAATAAACTTAATTCAAGGCAAAATTTTAATAAGTATTTTTGTTAGTTCTTTTGTGATTTGATATACTTATGAAATGATAGAAGTATTTATACTCGGTATAGTTCAGGGAATTATTGAATGGCTACCACTTAGCTCTGAGGGAGCAACAATTGCTGTAAAAAATATTTTCTTTCCGGATGAGCAATCACTGAACGACTTAATTCAGCTTTCACTCTTCCTGCATTTGGGTACTTTTTTTGCAGCTCTTATTTACTTCAAAAAAGAGGTTTTGAAGCTCATTAAAAACATATTCCAGCCACGAGAAAAAGACCCAGAAAACAGAAAAATTTTATGGTTTCTTATTATATCTACACCAATCAGTGGCGCACTGGGTTTTAGCCTTCTTACAATCCTCAAAGGATTTGAAGAAGTTTTAGTTGCTGGTAGTGTCTATATAAATATTTTAATTGGGCTCATGCTCTTAATCACGGCCTTTCTTCAGATGCGCCCTGCTAGGACTAAACAACCCAAAGGATCTACTGAGATTAGACTCAAAGACAGTATACTTTTAGGAGTGGTTCAAGGATTTGCAGTTATCCCCGGACTATCGAGATCTGGTCTTACTGTATCTACCCTACTCTTACGAAATTTTAACGACGTGCTCGCACTAAAGTTAAGTTTCCTTATGAGCCTACCAATAGTGTTAGCTGGTAACATTGTTTTAAATATGGGTATGTTTCAAGAAGGTATAACATCAGAAATAATAATCGCTTTAGTAGCTTCATTCTTAGCAGGTCTTTTAACGATTCACCTTCTACTAAAGGTTGCGAAAAAAATAAACTTTGCCTACTTTACATTAGGATTCGCTATTCTGGTTATATTAGGAGCCTTTATTTAAAGAGTGTTTATTAATTTAAGAGCGAGTTTATAACAATAATTATATGAAAAAAATGATACTTATAGGTTTAATAATTTTTATAGTGATTTGGGGCTGGGGCATTCTTATGCTTTTAGATGACCAAAAAGAACTAAACGTTGTAAGTGATAAAGATACGATTGAGATTGAGGTCGCAAAGGATGTTGGTATGAATTTTTTCGAAGATTTCATTAGTGTTGCTCCTCCAGCAAACAACATTGAGATTGAAAACAGAATACTTAAAACACTCTCAGAAAAAGCATTAGAAGAAATAGGTAGTGAAAGTTTGATTCGAGACCTAGCCTTATTTATTGGAATTCAAGATGTACCAGACGAAGGAATCGAGTTTGTTGATATTAAGATGAACGACATCGGGACAGTTCTTTTAACTGTTCAACTCAAATATTCTAGTACTCCAACCACCAGGATTATACATTTAGTTTATGAAAATGAGTCTTGGAAAGTAGATAATATAACAACTAGCCCACAGCCTTCTTTTTCAAAAAGCGGTAATCTGACAAAGGGTAACCCTGGATCACTATCCGAGACTTGGATCTTGGTCTATGAGGAACCAGGAGCTCCTGCTATGACCAAGGAGGTCATTTTCGCCCCCAGTAGCACCTGTGCTATAGCTGGTGTCGAAGTCGAGTGTGAGACAATTGATTTAGAGGTTGGTTCGCGCGTTAAAATTACAGGATTTGTTCAGGGAGATATCGTAGAAATTATGAACCTAGAATATCTTGAAGAGTAGGACTGTTCATCATCTATATTAGTACAGTATTCTTCATTATAGAAAATTATCCTTTTTTATGAACACTAAATACCAAACGGCTTTTAGTATAAAAATCATTATCTCTAATATCTTCTAGGTCAGATCCGATTAATACGGAACCAGTATCATTTGCAATCTGAGCTCCGTCTGGATCAATAACCCTAGTAATTTCATCGCAGGACTGATCTACATATTCCCGAGATGCTTCATACATTACCATACCATCAATCCCAAAAGTGGATACGCAAACTCTATTGTCTGGAACTCTACGCAAGAAAGACAAAGCATCTTCAATAACAAGACTGTATGGAATAGGTTGCCAATCTGATGTTTCCTTCTCTGGTTTTTCTTTGTCTAATTTAGAATTTACTAAATGTTTTATTCCATAAATATCAACGCCGTTAGAATCTATCCCAACATAACCTTTTGAACCAAGAATGCACGCTAGTTTATACCCTGAGGATGACTGACCGCAACCTAAATCAACCAATACTTTACCTGAAAATCTTTCCTTAAGTTCTTTCAAAAACTCACTACCTTCCTTAACAATTTCGAATAATTCTGTTGAACGATCATACATATCATCATCAAGTATACTTAGATTATCAGACACAAAGGAATTATAATTCTCGTACTGTTGCAGTAATTGTACGCGCAAATTCTCTAGACAAACCTTCTCCAGAGTTTTCTATAATCTTTCCAGTATACGAACCAAACTTATCAATTTCTAAACCATCCATTGATACACTAGGTATTATCTGATCCAATGGTAACTGAAGGTTTTTTTCGCTTTCTTGATTTTCTATTGATATTTTCTCCATTTATTAATCTATTAAATTTTAACTTAATTTTTTTTCTCCTTTCTTTTTCTGCATTCCTGGTAAAGGAAATGTAACGTAAAAAGTTGTTCCAACATTCAATTCTGATTCAAACCAAGTACGCCCTCCCGCCCTTTCTGTTATTTCTTTTAGAAGATATAGCCCTAAACCATTACCATCAGGATCTATTTCTTGAGCATTACTTGCTCTGTATAATTTTGAATATATACATTCTTTTTCATCAGCCGAAATACCTACACCATCGTCACTAACAGTTATTTTTATCTCCTTATCATCAGCACCTATCTTCACAGTAACATTACCTTTATTTGATGTATATTTTACTGCGTTAGATAAGAGATTTTGAAATATGATTCTAAGTAATTTGGTGTCTGCAATTGTTTCAGGTAGGTTTTTTTGATATTCAACATTAACATTTATTTTTTTAGTCTCTATCTTATTTTTTAACTCAGACAAAACTTCATCTGAAACATCAGAATAATTAACCACAACAGGCTCAATTGAAAAGATTCCCAAATCAACTCGTGAGACATTTAAAAAACCTTTTACTAACTCCCCCATTCTTTCATTTAAATTATACACATCAGACAGAACCTCTTTTTGTTTTGGTTTAAGATCTCCGTAATCACCACTCAGAAGCATCTCTATATTCCACTTAACTGCTCCAACAGGTGTCTTGAGTTGATGAGACGCCAGTGAGACGAATTCTGTTTTAGCTTGATTTACTTCTTTCTGTCTGGTTATATCTTGAACAACTCCAACTGATCGGATTGGCTTAGAATTTTCGTCGAAAAAAGTTCGGCATTCTTCACCAATCCACTTTACCCTATCGTCATCCATTACAATTCTATACTCGATCTGGCAATCAACTTTATTTTGCAATGAATTTTCCCACGCCTTTTTTACCATTTCCTGATCATCAGAATGAATCATACTAAGAAAATCATCAATGTTGGGACTGAATGATTCGAGATCCTTCTCAAAAATGTCGAAAGTTGACTCAGACCATTCAAACCTGCTATCAGCATGATAGTAGTCCCATCTTCCCATTAATGCTAACTTTTGAGCTTCTATTAACTTTTGTTCACTTTCTCTGAGTAATTCACGTTGTTTGTAATCGAACGTAACATCTCTGAAAACTAAAACAGCTCCTATGATTTTATCGTCATCAACTTTAATTGGTGCACAACTATCTGCTATTTGATATTTCTTACGTTTGTCTCGAGCAATTAGAACAACACTGTTAGACATCTCCATAATTTCTCCTTTTTCCATAGCTCGAAACACAGGATTGAGTTGAGTCTCGTAATTTTTACCATCTACTATATTAAAAACCTCCTCAATTGACTTACCTTTAGCTTCTGAAAGATTCCAACCAGTTAATTTCTCAGCAACTCTATTTAGGTTAGTGACTAAACCTAAATTATCAACAACTATAACACCATCGCCAATTGATCTAAGAGTGGCACTAATTTTTTCATTACTTTCTTTTAATTTTTTTTCCTGTTTAACTCTTTCAATCTCAAAACCTCTAATAGTATTTAATGATTTAGATAAATTATTTAAATTTAATTCTGACTCAGACCAACGTGCTAAAGCAATTAGCAAAAATTTATCTTCGTCTTTAAATTTCCTAGGCTTCGTGTCCTTAATACAAAAAACTCCAATACGATAACTGTCAGCAGATAAAATCGGTACTCCAGCGTAGAAACGGATGTAGGGGCTACCAACTACCATCGGATTGTCCTTAAAACGCGAATCTTCTTTTGTATCAGGAACTACCAATATTTCGTCATCCAGCAAAGCGTGACCGCAAAATGAAATCGCTCGATCTCCCTCAGATTCCTCAACCCCACAGACTGATTTAAACCACTCCCTCTCTGAATCAATTAAGGTTAAAGTAGAGATCGGTGTTTTAAAAATCTTAGAAGCTAGATCTGTTATGCGATCAAACTTTTCCTCTGTAGGGGTATCAAGAACACCTAATTTTCGTAAGGCTTCGAGACGCTCGTTTTCGTTCTTTGGTATTGGTGCTTTTTTCATAAATAAATTATAACAAATTTTATAGTAATTATGGTATCTCAATCCAAGAATCTATATTTATAGGATTAAAACCATCAGTCAAAATTTCAAGCTTTCGCACACTACTACCAACCTCGACATAGGCTTTAATTATTCTACTAGTGGTGTCAACGTGGATTACCTCAATCTGACAACTGTTGTCTAAAAGATTTATTACATCTAAACCAGAGTATGATTGGTTTTGACGTATACGATCAAGCGTTATTTCTGCGCAACCATTAATTAAAGAGCGAGCTTGAGCAGAATCACGGTTATTAAAAGCTGAATTTACAGAAAAATAACTACTGCTTGATAGCCATAAACTTAAACCAAGTGAAATGCTACCGATAATAATAACAATATACAAAACACCAAAACCAGATTTATGTCCTGAATACATTATTTGAGAATTTATATCTTTTATGTGTTTTTTTAGTTTTTTAGTCATGTTTTTTCTAATTATCATCATTATTCCTAACAGCAGAAACTGAATTAAAATTCATAGTACGTATAGAATCAAATTGATTTACAGTCATATCAATCTGAATTAATCCATGAGTGTTTGGTCTGCTTAAATTATAAAATCCTAGGTCAGCTACTAAAACACGATTATTAGTTAGAGGTGTGGGCGAACCTAATCCTTCCGAGATATACAAAACCCCCTCATCTACAAAAAAGACTGTTGGATTTTTAGATGAATCAATAGTTTTTAGACTTAATGAATCAGATTGAGCACCTACCGATGGAGAGTTTATACCTTTACTATCTCTAATAGTCTGAGACATTATCTTGATCGCTCCCACATACTGACTATCAACTTCTATTCTATTTTGTGCAACTGACATTGATTGATTAATGAGTAAGGTTAAAGATGCTAAACCTGTAACCATTAAACTAAAAATTGAGATATAGATTAAAATTTCTACGAGTGTAAAACCTGAATCATTATTTATAATTTTGAATTTATGCTTTTTCATATTTATTAAGGTTTAATATCAGTTATTGTTTTACTCGTTCCATCAGACATAAAGAAGGTTATACTGAAAGTATCATTTGAGATATTTCCAGAAAAATCAAGGTCAACAATTAAATTATTCTGATCTTCTTTAATACTATAAGATTCAATATTCTTTACTGTGCCAGAATTAACATTTCCACTCCACACTTCTAGACCATCAAAAATTATATGCCTTAATCTTCTTCCTGAACTAGTCCAGCTCACCTGCATTTGTTCTATTATAATTTCACAATCAATTGCCGAACTACCAACCAAAATACCATTTAATTTACTGTTACCCGCTATTTGTATCTCTGTTAAATAAACCTCTAAAAAATCTTGCTGGTCAAGACATACAGCATCTGATACCTGAACCCAGTTTGTAAAATAAGTAGTCAGAGTAATGGAATTATGATCAGAAAAACTATCAACCCAACTGACTGTTGATTCGACTTTTTTTTCAAATTCATCAATATTGGAAATGATAATACTACGACTAAAGATGTCTATGTCCTCGGGGCTACTAATAAATTCAAACTGATTTAAATTTCTTTCCAGACCATAGACCCCTTCTTGTAGATTATTAAAATCCTCGTCCTTAATGTTCTTAACTATCTCTAAACCCGATTCAGCAAGAAATATAGCCACCTCATTATTTGTAGCATACTCAATTTTTTTACTAGAACTAAAAATTACATTTGTTAATGACAAAAAAAACACCAAAAAAACGGACACTGCAACTAAAATTTCAACTAATGAAAATCCTTTATTATTCATAAATTATAGTTCCCCAACTATTAACGTTTAAACCTAATTCGTCATTATTATTAGAAATATTTATCAAGCCTGTGGTTCCTGTAGATCCACTAACCTTCTCGAAAACAATTTCATTAAAACTCCCAACAGTTATACCCGGCGGAAGTACCAAAACCTTGTCGTTATTTAAATTTCTAGATTCATAATTTTCTCCTTTAAAAATAACAACCTCGGTAGCATTTATTTTAACACCCCACATTGAATCACCATTGACCTGCCTAGCGTTATTTTGAGCATAACGAATTGATTCTACTACTGTTGCTGAAGCAATCTCCAAATTATTATAAGAACGAAAACTATTGTATGAAAAAACAGATGTTCCTAATATTAGAATTATAATTCCTATAACGATTACAAGCTCCGCTAGTGAAAATCCGCGATTATGTTTATTGTAATTAAAATGAGACGTCATAAATCGGACTAATTATTCCAAGAACTACAAATCCGACCACGAAACCAACAATTATTAGTATTACAGGTTCTATTATAGTTCCCAAGTCTTTAGACATAGCATCTGTTTTCTCCTCAAAAATAACTCCTATCTTGATTAATGTTTCAGGTAGTCTTCCAGATCTTTCAGCAGCCATAATAAGTTGCTGAATAGGTATTTTAATATATCGATCTGACTTGGGATATGAATCCAAGGACTTTTTAAAACTATTACCCTGATTTATCTTTTCTTGTAGATGAGAATAGAATCTTTGATAGCTTACGTAATCAGTACCTGATTTAACTAATTCGAGAGACTCATTAATCTGAAATCCCGACTGTAAAAGTGCGCCAAAGGTGTAACCGAAACGAGCCATCTCCACACCCTGAATTAATCTCTTTATTCCCGGAAGTCGCAATAAGAAAAAATCACCTAAAAATTTAGTTCTTTTGTTAAAGAAAAATACATAAATTATGATAAATAAAGTCAGAATCAAACTTGGAATAAAAATGTATCCATAAGACTCAAAGAAAACACCAACCCAAAGCAAAACCTGTGTACTGAAAGGTAGTGTTTTTTCTGTTATATCAAATAGAAAAACTAGATTGGGTAAAATATACCAAAAAGCACCCAAAGCAATTATAAATGCCAGAGTTAAAACAATTCCTGGATAAATTAGAGCAGATTTTAGACGAGACTTAAAAACTTTTTCTTTATGTAACTGCGCAGTAGCTAAATTTAAATGATCTGGTAACCTACCAGCCTCTTCACCAGATTGAATTAGAGCAATAATTCTTTTAGGAAAAATTCTAGCACTATCAACAGACTTCCAAAATGGTAAGCCGTCATTAATTGACTCGGTAATAAATTTTGTTACCTTTTTCATTTTTTTTGACTTCACTGACTCCCCAATAGAATCTAGTGCAGACAAAATACTCATACCTGAAGCCAAAAGTAAGGATAGGTTTTCAATAAAGTAGTCTTTCTCATCACCAAAACCTATACTTATATACGGCCAATCAGGACGATAGTCAAAAACTGGGTATTTAAAACCCTCATTTTGATCTGATTTTCTGACCTTTATTTTAGACATACACTATATATTAGTAACTCGCAACAACTCATCTAGACTTGTAATTCCTATCTTTACTTTACTTATTCCGTCCTCAAACATATTTTTATAACCCTCAGACTCAGCGAGCTTTGTGATTTCTATTGTTGATGGATTCTTAGAAATAAGATCTTGAATTTCAGGACTGATACTCAAAAATTCAAAAATACCAATTTGGCCTCTGTAGCCTGTGCCAGCACAACTACCACAACCCTTACCACGATATAAAGTAATTTCTCCACTTCCAAATTGTTTAGAGAGACCTGTTTTTATTTTATCAATTTCAGATTTGCTAACTGTATAACTCACTTTACATGAGTCACAAATTCTACGAACAAGCCTTTGAGAAACTATTAATTCTAGAGTAGAACTGAGTAAAAAAGGTTCAACACCCATATCTATAAAACGAGGAATTGCTGAGAGAGCATTATTTGCGTGGAAGGTTGTAAGTAGCAAATGTCCAGTTAAGGCTGCATTAACAGATATGTCTGCTGTTTCAGAATCTCGAATTTCTCCTACCAAAATAATATTCGGATCTTGCCGGGCAATAGCCCTAAGTCCCCTAGCAAACGTCAGGCCTGTTTGCTGATTAGTTTGTATCTGATTTATACCCTTAATCTTATATTCCACTGGATCTTCGATAGTAGTAATGTTAACTTCTCTAGTATTAAGATTTCTTAATATTGAATATAATGTAGTAGTTTTTCCACTACCAGTTGGACCCGTAACCAAAATCATTCCAAAAGGTTTTTTAGTACTGTTTACAATCTTATCTTGAAGATCCTTAGATAGTCCGATCTCACCTAGATTTAATGACCCAATATATGAAGACAAAACTCTCAACACTACCTTTTCTCCATTTAAGGTTGGGATAACAGATACTCTAATATCCACAGGCCTGTCATTGTCTTGAATCTGGTAACGGATCGCACCATCTTGAGGCACATTATGTACGTCTATTCTTAACTTAGCTTGAACCTTAATCCTGTTAATAATATTGCCAAAATATTCTATAGGAATTTCTCCAACATCATGCAAGATGCCATCAATTCTAAATCTAACAACAGCGTAAGAATCCTGAGGCTCACAATGAATATCAGAAACCTTTAAATTTAATGCGTCCTCAATAATTTGGTCAATTATTTCTGGAGCTACTTTTTTTTGATTTTCTATTATTTCAACAAATCTAGTATTCAACTCTGTTTGATAAAAAGACAAAATTGAATCAATGTCTTCAGGTAATGAATAAGAAATTTTTATTTTCTTTCCAGGGAACAAATCTTTTAATTTAATCTTTAAATCTTCTTGTGTAGGGTTATCAGTTGTGATAGTTACCTGAGATTTGTCTTCATTAAATAAAACTATTCTTAAGTTTTTGGCTTGATCTTTAGGAATAATTAGAACTTGATCTTTTGCTGGAACAAATGAGTTTAGATCTGAATAAGGTATATTATAATATTCAGATATAGCCTGACCAACAATATCCTTAGTAATTAAATCGTTGAAAAGCAAGTAATCGAGTACTGAATTTTTTTGTTTTTCAGCACTCTTTTCTGCTCTAGATAAATCCTCCTCTGTAATATAATTACCTTCTAATAGTATGTTTTTAATTTTACTATCTGTTAATTTCATTTTTGATTATTATAATTTTTTTAAAATATCTTTTACATTATTTATTACATCAACTACCGAGATATCTGACTTATCTAAAAACATAACAGAACCCGAATCACTTACTCTCTTTCTGTCCTCTTCCTGATTTAAATTTGAAAGGACAATGATTGGTAATTTTATATTTAAATTCTTTAGTTCTTCTAGGACCTCAAAACCATTAACTTTTGGCATTATTAAATCAATTATCAAAAGATCAAAACTATCTTTCTTTAATTTATCTAACGCTAACTCACCGTTTATAACATCAGTCACATCATAACCTTCACGCTCTAATTTAAATTTAAGCGATCGAGAATATGCCACCTCATCTTCTGCAATTAATATCTTTTTGTCCTTTTTACCTGAATCATTAATCATCAATAAATTATACCACAGGTGTTTTTAAAAAAAACAAATTTACAGCCTTTATAGTTAATTAAAATTAATTTTAATTAACTTAATAAAGATGTTGACATTTGTGTAATTATAATATATGGTATTAATGAATTTGATCTTTATGTCACCACAAATACACCTAGTACTAGCAGTCACCGCACTAATTTTTGTCATTATGTCCATAATGATGAGTGTGGAATACTACGAAAAATCAATGGAAACCGAAAAAAGAAACATGAGGAATATGTACCTCTTTTTTTCAACAACTTTTTTGGTTGTATTCCTTGGATCATGTATAATTTTCTATCAAAATATTACGAAAATATTTTGATAGAGAAATAAATTCAAAGACACCTATCTAAGGTGTCTTTTTTTATAAATTAAAATACGACGAAAATGTAGGTATTTTTGTCTTTTACTTACTCTTGACATATTTCTAAAATATTATATTATATAGATTTGTTTCCACTCTGGAAAATGTTCTATCAAAATCAAATATAAAGACATGACAGATCAGCCTATAAAAATATTTTTAGCTATGGAAGAAGGCCCTCTCACGAAGGCTATCAAAAAGGTTTTTCTGGGAATACTCAATATGGACTCTCACATATTTGCTGATTCAGCATCTGAATCAGATCTTGTCATTTTTGATGAGATTCGCAATATTGAATCCATATTTGATGAAAGTAGGTCATACGCCTACTTAGACAAAGGATACTCACCACGCATTAATCTACCTGACAAATGCGTTGTGATTGATGCTTTCAAAATCATTCCTGGTTTTATTGAAGCTGTTACAAATGTAAAAGCAAACATGAAACCAAGGGAAGAAGTCGAGGTTCCTGAAAAAGAAACTTGCATCCGTCCTGACGCTCTTAGTATTCTGGTTGTTGACGACAACAATTTGAACATTAAAAGTGCGCTGGAGGGTTTGGCTGGAGAGCGTCTCACAACAGCCACCGGTTACCAAGAAGCATTGAGGATTATGGGAGAAAAAAAATTCGATGTAGTTCTTACAGACCTGCATCTACCTATGAGCTCTCAAACCCTAAGTGACGAAGCATTTAAACTTGGGGAGCTCGTACCTTACGGTATTCTCCTCATGATTGAGGCTGCTCGTAACGGTGCCAAGTTTGTGGCAGTGGTCACTGATCTAAATCACCACTCAGATCCATTCTCTGCAGCATTTGATCACTACTCGCAGTTCTCATACAAAATTGAGGGTGCGAAGGTTAAAATGCTCCACGCAGGAATCAACGTTGACGGATCAAAGGATTGGAATAACGCCCTGAAGCGTGTTCAGTCCTAAAAACCCATCAATCTAAAACGGGAAACCCCCGTCATTAGATGGTGGGTTTTCTTTTTTACAAAAAAATATAATAATACTATTTTTGAAAATTTAATTTCAGTCTCAAAAAACCATAATAAGTGTTATAATTAGGTTCTTGTTATGAAAAAAATACTACTATCTATATTTATATTTATATTGATTCTTGTAGGAATTGCTTATCACTTTCGTTATGAAATAACTGACTGGCTTGAACTGACCGGAATACAGACTCTGAGTAATGAAATAAAACAAACAATCACTGAAAGTGAATTTTTTACATCCAATCCCCTTCTTGGTCCCACCAAAGAAACCAAATCGTACCTAACTGTGTCTGGTGTTGTCCTAGAAACTAATCTCCAACGCGAGCTGTATAAAAAAGAATCTTTAAATATTAACCCGTTATTGAACCTCTCAGCTGAAATGAAAGTGGAAGACATGTTTCAAAATCAATATTTTGCACACATCTCTCCTGATGGAGTTGGGCCTTCTGGGATATCAGAAAAAGCAGGTTACAAATACATCATAGTTGGTGAGAATCTGGCTCTAGGTAACTTTCTAGACGATCAAGTTTTGGTTCAAGCCTGGATGGATTCTCCTGGTCATCGAGAGAATATACTAAGGGATCAATATACTGAAATTGGTGTTGCAGTTAAAAAAGGTACTTATCAAGGAAAAAATGTCTGGATGGCTGTCCAGTTCTTTGGTCGCCCAGCAAGCGACTGCACCCCACCAGATGAAGATTTGGGACAGATGATTGTAGATAATAAATTAGTATTAGAAAAAATAGAGGAAGAAATTTTAGATAAAAAAGAAGCTCTAGAGAGTAACAGGCCTGGAAGACGGCACTCCACGTATGAACAAAAGGTTGATGAGTATAACTTTTTTGTAGATCAATATAACGAACTAATTAGAAAGACAGAAAACGTTATAAAAGAATTCAATAAACAGATTACAATCTATAACAAGTGTCTAGAATTATAGATATTATTCGTAATTCTATAATTAGGATAAAAGTGTTATAATTTTATTAAAATATTATTAATAAGCAAATATTATGGCAAAATTTATAGCAATTACTTTAAGTTTAATATTAATCCTTTCAATAGTAGGTGGTGTTTTCTACTATTTAACTCAGAGAAGCACACCTGAACCAGAACAAGTCACTGAACCAACTGACGACCCAGTAGAAGAGGTTGAAGAGCCAGAACCAGAGCCTGTACCAGCGCCACCCCCTCCACCAGAGATGCAATCAATGAGTTTTGGTCTTTATTTCATAGTTTATGAGAAAAGTCAGGAAAGCGTTGTTAGAGTTAGTCGATCAGTTTCTGCTAGGACTGAAGACGGAGCAGAACTGACAGCCCTTAATGAGCTACTGAAGGGTCCAAAATCTGATGAAGGTCTAAACTTAGAGACAGCTATTCCCAAAAATACTGTTTTAAAAAGTTTATTAATTCTACCTAATGGTACGGCAGAAGCTGACTTCAACCAGACTCTACACTCTGGTGTCTCAGGCTCTGCTCAAGTTTCTGCTATTCGAGAACAAATAGAAAAAACACTGCTTCAGTTTAGCACCATAAACTCAGTAATAATATCAGTTGATGGAGAATCAGAAGAAGTCCTACAACCCTAGATATCCACACTAAATACTGTTTGAGGTAGTTTTAACAACATAGCACACCTCTAAATTAGTCAATCTAATACAGATTGACTAATTTATATATACGGAGTATTATATACACATCAAACGGTCAGCACACAAACTTCAGTATTTTAAATAGTGAAGTTAAGAAGAAACAAGGTCGGGGTTTAGTCAGCTTTTTCGTTTGGTAATTTATTGGTCATTTACAATTGTTAATGAAACAAGGAACAATTGCTCGGTTAACTGATCGAGGTTTTGGGTTTATTACACCCGAAGGAGAGGACAAAGACATCTTTTTCCACTCTAATGAATTGCAGAACGTGCAGTTCAACGACCTTCGAGAAGGAGACAAAGTGACATTTGAAGTTGCAGAAGGTCCAAAAGGATTGAATGCTGTCAATGTCAATCGAGCAGACGGCTCAGCAGAGTAGTCTAAATTAAAACAAAAACACCGCAATTATTGCGGTGTTTTTGTTTGTCTAAAAATTAAATTATTTTTTATAAATCTTGTCGTATCCATCACGAATTAAAGTCCCATCATCTTCCTTATTTATTCGATCAGAAAGTTTTTTGTATAAATTTACAGACACTAAAATTGAGATTGGTAGTGAGACCAAAATACCAAGACCTAAAAGAAGAACACCGAAAATGTTTATTGAAATCAAAAGAAGCAATAGAACAAAAATTTGCCAACGAAAACCTTTAGATAAACGACTTGCGTATTTTAAGGACTCTATCGGACCATAACCCTTATCTATCAAAACAATTCCATAAAAATAGTAACGCGTTATAAAATAAACACCTGGTACAATCAAAAGAAAAATTCCAATAATACCTAGAACAACATAAACAGAAGTAGCTACGAAAAAGTCTGGGAGATTTGATGACTGGGAAAACAAATCATCTCTTTGAACTTTTTTATCTGACAATAAATCTAGAACAATCCTAGTAAAGCCTAATATTAATAACAATACAATTAAAAAAGAAACCAGGGTAAACAACAAATAAATTATATTGAAGGATTCATATATCTCAGACAGAACCACCACGTCTACATAGATCAGGGTTAAAAATATAGCCAAAAATAATGCTGTGGTAGAAACCAGAAACCTCCATGTTTTTTTAAACAGAGACCAGTTTTTGTTTATTTCGAGGTATTTAAAAAAGTTTATCATTGCTCAATAGGTTTAGCTTTAAATAAATATTACCATATTCTAACGAGTACATAAAAGAATCCAATCCTTACAAAAAGGTTTAACAAACTGTAAGTCAAAAACTACTTGAGTTTTCGTTTAAGGTATTTTCCTGTATGCGAACCGGGTTCTTTAGCAACTTGTTCAGGAGTACCCTTAACAACAATGTATCCCCCACCAACACCTCCTTCAGGTCCGATATCAATAATATGATCAGCGCACTTAATAAGGTCCAAATTATGCTCAATAACTATAACAGTATTTCCTTTATCGACTAAAATTTGAACTACATCCAAAAGCTTCTGAACATCTTCATAGTGTAATCCTATAGTTGGTTCATCTAGAATATATAAGGTTTTTTGAACATGTGGTCTGTAGAGTTCTGACGATATCTTAACTCTCTGAGCCTCACCACCAGATAGAGTTGTGGCTGATTGACCTAACTCTAAATATCCCAAACCTACATCAGAAAGAGTTTTTAGCCGATCATGAATAGCTGGTATATCAACAAAGAAATTCAGAGATTCTTCGACGGTCATCCTTAAGACGTCGTAAATATTTCTTTTTTTGTATTTCACTTCAAGAGTTTCTTTGGTAAACCTTCGTCCCTTACACACATCACAAGAAACATATACAGTAGGCAGGAAATGCATTTCAACCTCGATTGAACCACTACCCTTACAAACCTCACAACGACCACCTCGACCAGCTTTAGTAGGAACATTAAAAGAAAATCTACCTGGTTTCCAACCTCTAGCCTTAGCTTCTGATGTTTCAGAGAACAACTCTCTTATGAACGTAAACGCCCCAGTATATGTTGCAGGGTTTGATCGTGGTGTCCGGCCAATAGGAGACTGATCGATTGAGATCACCCGACTTAAGTATTCTGACCCTTTAAACTCCCTGCAATTATGTGTCTTTGGAGAACGATGGCGTCGCAAAAGTCGAGCCTGTAGATTTTTGTATAAAATTTCATAAACAAATGAAGATTTACCAGACCCAGAAACACCAGTGACTGCTACAAATCGACCAAGTGGAATATCGACATTTATATCCTTCAGATTAAAAACTTTTCCACCACGCACAGCTATTTTTCCACGAGGCTCAGATCTTCTTTTTCTAGGTACTAGTATCTCCTTGTTTCCAGTTAGGTACTGTAAGGTTACAGATTTCTCTATCTGTTCTTCATCTAAAAGAAGTTTATCTAGATGATCAGCGACAACCACTTCACCACCATGAATTCCAGGCCCAGGACCTATGTCCACCAAATAATCGGAAGCTAAGACAGTATCTTCATCATGCTCAACAACAATAATCGTATTTCCTAGATCGCGCAGACGGAGTAGTGTCTCAATCAATCGATCGTTGTCTCGTGGATGTAAACCTATAGTTGGTTCATCTAAAACATACAACGCACCAACTAGACCAGAACCAAGTTGAGATGCTAAACGTATTCTTTGTGATTCACCACCTGAGAGAGTGTGGGCTCTACGATCGAGAGAGAGGTATTCAATTCCAACCTTAATCATAAATTCGAGTCTGTCTTTTATTTCTTTTATAACAACAGCTGAGATACTTTGCTCTCTTTCATTTAAGGAAACCTTATCAAAAAAATCAGCTGCTTGTTTTATAGTTATACTTGTTAGGTCAACTACATTCATTCCATTTATTCGAACATTTAAAGCCTCAGGACGAAGTCTTGCTCCTTTACAGACCTCGCAGACGTCACGTCCAAACATAAATTTTGTACCCAAACCATTACACTCTGGACAGGCACCATAAGGCGAATTAAAAGAGAACAACCTTGGTTCAATTTCTGGATATGAGTAGCTGTCGTGTGGGCAAGAATAATTAACAGACAATAAAAATTTCTCCTTAACCAAACCATTTTGTTCAGTAAAAAGAACCTCAACCAATCCATCAGATTCGACTAACGCACGCTCGATTGACTCACTTAATCTTTCTTTAGATTCCTTACTTAACTTACTAACCTCAGAACTTTTTAATCTGTCGACTAAAACTGAGATAGAGTGCCTTTTTTGTTTAGCTAAAATAATCCTTTCACGTAATTTTTTCTGCGTCCCATCAATCAAAACCTCTTCAAAGCCCTTACCGAGTAAATCGTAAAGGAGTTGATAATACTCCCCTTTTCTACCACGAACAACTGGAGAATAAATCTCGACTGAGTGCTCGGGGTCTGTCTTTTTGTTACCCGAAAAATTTTGGGCTATTTTTTTTAATACTAAATTTTTTATCTCTTCGTTAGTGAGGCGTTCTATCTCCCTACCACACTCCAGACAAAAAGGTCGCCCGATTCTAGCAAATAATATTCTAAGATAATCATATATTTCAGTAATTGTGGCAACTGTTGATCTAGGGTTATTAGATCGAGACTTTTGATCAATTGAGATGGCCGGAGAAAGGCCTGTAATCTCCTCAACAGGTGGTTTCTGCATCTGTCTTAAGAACTGCCTTGCATATGAAGATAACGACTCCACATAACGTCTCTGGCCCTCAGCAAAAATAGTATCGAAAGCTAGTGAAGACTTACCAGACCCTGATAGTCCAGTAAAAACAACCATCTTATTTCTTGGTAATGACACAGATAAATTCTTTAAATTGTGTGTCTTGGCTCCTTTTACTTCTATCCACTCCAAAAAACGAGAATTTTGATTTTCATTTTTATTTTTCTTCATAATATATTATACAAAAATTAAGCGTAGAAACACTTAATAATCGGAATTAACCGACTAAAATGATTCGTGGAATCAAGATTAGTAATTTTAATTACCTAGAAGACAAAAGTTCCTGGATTTTACTAACTATCTGATCTGGAACGACATTAGATTTAACGAGAAAAAACTCTGCCCCGAGATCCTTACCTTTTTTCATGTCATCTTCTTGGTTTAGATTAGAAAAAAGTATAACAGGAATATCCTTAGTCTCATCATTTGATTTTAGAGTCTTTAAAATTTCAAATCCATCTATACCAGGTAACATAATATCAGACAAAACTAAATTTGGTTTATTGTTTTTTACATGCTCAAGAGCATCCTCACCAGTAGCAACATAAGTTACATCATAACCATTACCAGAAAGCTTTTTTGCAATCAAACTACCCAAAAAACTATCGTCTTCTACCCACAAAATTTTAACCTCACCTTTAGTATTTTTTTCTTCTGTATCCATATTTATATAATATACTACATCTGTCTTTGTGCCAAGTTAATAAAATCTTATACTTATAAACTAAATTTATCTAAAACCTTCTTTATTTTTAAAACAATTTCATCAAGTGAAACTTCTGATTTTACCAAAAACTCCTCAGCGCCTAAGGACTCACCTTTTTCAATGTTATATCTTTGGCCTAGATTGGACAAAAATATTACCGGGATATCCTTGATATCCTCATCAGATTTTAATTTACTCAATATTTCATAACCATCCATTTGAGGTAAAACTATATCTAGAACAATTAAACTTGCCTGATTATTCTTGAGGAATGAAAAAGCCTCACCTCCACTCTTAACTCTAGATACCATAAGATTAGAATTAGAAAGTTTTTTTTCTAAAAGTTCACCCAAGAAATCATCATCTTCTACGAGTAGTATTTGCTTAGAACTATACTGATTGGAATTAGTTTTGTTATCTTCGCTCAGTTTTTTTTCTTCATCAGTCATATAAATTTATTATTTAGCGACTTCAATTGGTAACTGAACATAAAATTTAGTACCGAGCCCTTTAGTACTCTCGAACCAAATCTTTCCGTTGTGCTTTTCAACAATACCTTTTGATACGAATAAACCTAAACCAGTACCTTGGGTTTCCATTTTTATTGCTCCATCACTTCTGAAAAATTTACTAAAGACTTCATTGTGTCTGTCTTCTGGTATACCTATGCCAGTATCTGTTATTTTTATAGTGACAGAGTCTTCGTTTCTTTCAAAACCAACAAGAACCTCCCCACCTTCTGGGGTATAGTTTATCGAGTTTTCTAATAGGTTTTGAAAAACTTCGCGTATTCTTTCTGGATCTATAAAAATATCTGGTAGACTAATATTCTCGACTGAAATATTTATATTCTTTTCTTTTGCTCTACCAACTAAGTATGAAACAGCGTCTTCAACTAAATTTTTCACATCAACCTGATCCCTGCGCATTTTCTGCGCCCCTATTTCCATACTTTCAGATTTCAAAAGATCAGCAACTAACCTAATCATTATGTCGTTACTTTTTTTTATATTTTCTAATATCTTTTTTTGTTTATCAGTCAGGTGGTCTGATTCATTATCTAACACAGAATCAAGCCCCCATTTAACACCAACTAATGGTGTTCGTAGCTGATGAGCAGCTACTGAAACAAACTCTGATTTAGTTTTGTCCAACTCCTTTAATCTTATGTTAGCCTGTGTTAACTCAGTATCCCTTCTGATTAAAAGTTTGGCGCTTTCTTCCTGTTCTTTAACCACTTTTTCAAGTTTTTTGTTATACTCTCTTTCACTTTTAACTTTCTCGTTTAAAACATAAAATTGAAACATGAACACAATCAAAAACAAAACAGTTATCAATGACCATTGTACCCAAATATCATTAACAATCTCAGTTGGAAACAAAGCAAGCATAATTGCTATATACAGAGACAGGAATGATAAAATAATTTGAAATGTTGGTGAATTTTTTTCGTGATTTTTTTTCATATTTTAATTATTTAAAAGCACAAACAGCTAAACTACCTGTATAAAAAGATGATTTAGGTTTATTACTTATGTTACCTTCTCTACTTTTTAAATATTGATATTTTGAAGATATCCCAAAAACGGTTGTAGAGCCAGCAAACTTACTGACCATAGAATTTAGAATTGTTCCATTATACACCTTATTGGACACATCGTTAATAACAAAAACAAATGGTGCTTCAAAATAATTTTTAGAAACTGATGAAAATAATTTTTCAGTCTCTGTTAAATTTTTTTCGCTATCTTTTATCATTATCTGAATCTCAGAATCATTCGGCACAGAACCGTCAAAACTTACAGAACCATCGTAGTTGACCGTAACCGGTCTACGGATCACTTTTTCACTTTGTTCTAATCCACGCATTACTTGTAATGGATACATAACAGTAAAATCCTGAATATTTTTTCCAATATCTTGGTTAATAGAATCTCCAAAATAGTCCTTGTAAAAGTTTACTGCGGGTTGATTTTCGATAGAAAAAACAACTTCCTCGTTTGAGCGAGTTACTTTATAATTTTTACCAATCGGTACCCAATCAGATGTAACTCCAGACTGTGTACTAATATCTCCATAAACAGCTAAAGCTAGAACACCGTCAGAACAACCTTCCCAATCAACAAACTGAACAAAATTTCCATCTTCCTTGCGAGGAATGGATCCCCCTATAAATTCAGCCTCGGGTAAATTCTCTGATAAAGAGTCTATAAAAAACTCAGGTACTCCAAGATTATCAACAGAAAACAAAAACATTACACTAGGTTTTAAAGTCATCTTATCAACAAAACCCTTACTCCACTTTTGACCTGCTTCTGCAGACAAAGATTCAACAGGTTGATGATAGGAAGAAAATTTTAAATCCTTAGACGAAAAAAACACCACCAAGACCTTATCTTCTGAACTACCCGAATTTTTAACAATCTCAGCAGTGTTTGTAACACCAATCATTGAACCAACCTCTATCCCAGACAGTTCCGAACGCACACCCTCACAAACCTCCGAGAGACTAAAACATTCTGGTGCAAACACCATTACAGCACTGATGTTTTCAGTGTTTTGATTATGGAGAGCTTCCTTGCACGCTTTAGAACCTGAATCGTGCGCATTTTTTCCTTTTGCAAAACCAGATAATATTACAACAGACATAAAATTAACTAGGCGCTCTTATGTTCTTCCAAAACCTTCTTTATCTCATCAGCCAAACCTTCAAGGAATACAGTCGACTTAACCATGAATCTTACAGCGCCCAACTTGTATCCTTGATCCATATCTTCTTGATGATTTAGATTAGAAAATAGTATTACTGGTATATCTTTTAGGTTTTCGTCAGCTTTCATCTCTTTCAATACCTCAAAACCATTAATATCAGGCAAGAGAATGTCTAGTAGTAAAATATCGGGTTTGTTTTGTCGAAGCATTTCCAAAGCTTTTTCACCATGAGTGGTGTGTGTTAAAGTAGCGTCATATTGGGACAACCACTTCTCCATTATAGTGTTAAGTGCTGTATCGTCCTCTACCCACATTATTTTAACACCTGAAAGATCGCTAGGAACAATATTCTTTTCATCTTTACTTAATTCGTCCATAATAGTATGAAATTACTGATACCCATACAGTATATCTTTTTTACATCACATAGGGCAAATAAGTTATACACAATCAACTTCTATCCTTGGAACTAAGCCTAAACAACTCCTTAAGTTCGTCTCGCAAAATTGAGGCCGTCTCAAAATCAAGAACTTTGACTGCATCATTCATCTGACGTTCCTTCAATTTAATAAGGTCTTTGATTTTTTTACCACTAACCGCGGAATCTAACTCTGCCAAAAAACTACCTCTTTTTTCTGATTCACGATCTAATCTTTCTGTTATATCGTGAATTTCTTTCTTGATTGTCTTGGGAGTGATTCCATTTTTTTTATTATATTCTATTTGAACAGCACGGCGACGATTAGTCTCATCAATCGCTTTTTTCATTGAGTTAGTCTCCTTCTCGGCATACAGAATAACTCGACCTTTGACATTTCTTGCAGCTCGACCAATCGTCTGAATTAAAGAAGTCTCAGAACGTAAGAAACCTTCTTTGTCAGCGTCTAATATACCAATCAGTGTTACTTCTGGTAAATCCAAACCTTCACGCAACAGATTGACTCCAACCAAGCAATCAAATTCACCACGACGGAATGCAGTTAGTGTTTCGATTCGATCAATTGTTTTAATATCGCTGTGCAAATAACGACTTTCAATCGACCTTTCTTTTAGGTACAACGAAAGGTCTTCAGCCATTTTTTTAGTTAAGGTTGTAACCAAAACCCTACCACCTTTACTGATCGCTTTTTCAGTCTCTAAAATTAAATCCTTAATCTGTCCAGGGTATTTTCCTTTCTCAAAAATTCCTTTTATTTTAATCTTTGGATCAACCAAACCTGTCGGTCGGATTATCTGTTCTACAATTTTTTCACTTTTTTCGTATTCATACTTTCCTGGTGTAGCAGAAGTATAAACTCTTTGACCAACTCTTTTTTCAAATTCATCAAATTTTAATGGTCTGTTGTCTTTAGCAGATGGTAAACGAAAACCATGCTCAACCAACGTTTCTTTTCGTGAACGATCACCAGCATACATTCCACCAATCTGAGACACGGTAACATGCGACTCATCAATTACTGTTAAAAAATCTGGAGTTCCATCTTTTTTGTGCGGAAAATATGATAGTAATGTGTCTGGAGCCTCCCCTTCACTTCGACCCGAAAAATGCCTGGAATAATTTTCAATCCCGTTACAGTAACCAACCTCTCTGATCATAGCAAGGTCATATTTGGTTCGACGCCTTAATCTTTCGGCCTCCAAAATTTTACCTGATTTTTCTAATTCTTTTAAGCGAATCTTTAATTCTTTTTCAATATCAGACGTTACTCTTTTCACCTCTTCTTTGGGTGTCACAAAATGTCTGGCTGGAAACAAGAAAAAACTATTCAAATCCTCATCAATAAACTCACGCGAAATTGGATCAACGGTATCAATCCTAGAAACTGTCTGCTCTGAAAGAATAACTCGGTATATTTTCTTTTCGTTAACTGGCATAACTTCAAGAGTGTTACCAATCATCCTAAATTTACCAGGAGAAAGATCAGCGTTAGTTCTTTCAAAATATATATCTATTAGGCGAGTGAGTAGCTCTTTCCGACCAAGGTTACCGAATTTCTCTACCTTAAGATTTACCTTTTCATATTCAATTGGACTACCTAAACCATAGATACAGGATACTGAAGCTACAATTATGCAATCCTTTCTGGTAAGTAATGCTTGGGTTGAAGCGTGACGCAAACGCTCTATTTCTTTATTTATCTGAGCTTCTTTTTCAATATAAGTATCACTAACTGGCATATATGCTTCAGGCTGATAATAGTCGTAATATGAAACGAAATAATGAACAGCATTTTCTGGAAAAAATTCCTGATACTCCTGAGCCAGCTGTGCAGCTAAGGTTTTATTATGAGCAATTACAAGAGTTGGTTTTTGAACTTCTTGGATAATATTTGCAACAGTAAAAGTTTTTCCTGAACCAGTTACACCCAAAAGAGTTTGGTGTTTTAAGCCATTATTTATGCCATTTGTTAGTGATTTAATAGCTTTAGGTTGATCCCCTGCAGGTGCATATTCAGATTTTAGATTGAATTTATTCACCTAAGCAATATACATTGTGTGTGGAAAATGGGCAAATTTTCCAAATCCGGTATCAATCCAATATAAGCCCATACTTCAAGCACAAATTATAACTGCTCGCATGCGAAAAATGTCCGAAATAAGATTTAATTGTAGGTAAATTTCTAGTGTCAACAAAACCAGTTTCGGAATCTATAATTTTTGAGAATTTTATTTTAAATCTTTTTATAACTTTTTGGCGAATTATGGTATGGGTTGGTTTGACGAAATAACCAAGAAAATCAACACCTTGGCAAACATCACGCAAAACTGTTTTGGTGGGGCATATTTTTAGACTCAAGGAATTATGGCAGAAAACAGAAATTTGTTTGGCGCATAATTTAATTTTCTCTTTATTTTCATCTAATAAAATAAAGTCATCTACATAACGAAAATATCTATCAGTCCATAGATTATTCAACACAAACCAATCTAATTCGTTCATGTATACATTGGCAAAAAATTGACTTGTTAAATTGCCGATGGGCAACCCTTTTGAGCGGTCGCCATATAGAAGGGATTTTTCGGTCGGAATTAATTTTTTAGTGGCAATTTTGCCTTTGAAAATATAATTGTCGGTTGGATTGTGAAAAATTATCATTCGGGCAAGCCACGATACTTCATTTTTCCACGACATTGATCTGTCCTCTATCTCAATTTTGTTTTTAACCAATCGCCATAAAATGTTTTTATCAATACTCCTAAAAAAATTCTTGATATCCATCTTTAGGTAATACAGCGTTTTTCCATCAACACCTCCTCTGGACACATTCCACTGTAATTTTTTAACGGCTTTATGGGTACCGAAATTTTTTCTGTTGGCATAGGAATTATTAGAAAATTGTCGTTCAAAAATTTGTTGTAATTCATTGCACAGGAGATGGTGAACTATTCTATCGCGGAAATCAGCGGCAAATATTTCACGAGGAGCAGGACGGGTGACAACAAAACAAATATGTCGGGAAATTCTATATTTTCCAGTTTGCAATTCATATAACAATTTTGACAAATTTTTCTCCCTATCAATTTCAAATTTTAGAGCATTGGCAGTATTTTTCTTGTGTTTTAGACATTGTTTATAGGCCCTGAATAGTTTTTCAAAGGTAAATATGGTATTCATTTCATAATTTAGGAACAGAGGTGAGATAGCAAAAACTTCAGAACAAGAAACGAGATGGAAAGAGATACTAGCGGACACAACGCACTGAGTTGGTGTTAGTCTTATCGTTGTTGTTGGTATTCAGGTTGCCGTTGTTGTCGTTCCATTCCGCGTTCCACGCATTGGTAGCACTGTTCTCAGTACCTGACCAATAATTCGTGTTGTTCGCGAAACGATTTTAATTCTATCTGACTATTCCTTGATAACCGGCTATCCTCACACAATATAAAACATATTACATGAGAGCAGATAGTGGTATTTCTTTTCCCACACTCTTTAATTAGGCAAATTAACGACTCTGGGGAAGATATATTTTTCTCCATCCCGTTCCTTGCCTTGAAATTTCTGCTAATTTCTCTATTAGATACGGATATGCCGAAGTTGATTTGAATTGTTTTAATTCTTCGGCAATTCTTATATAGACAAACATTTCATCAGTTATGTTAATTAGTTTATTAATATGTTCTAATCTAATCGATTTTTGACGTGCCCGATTGGCGGCCGAAATTTCCTTGATTAATTCCACATTGCAATCTATCATCCTCGCCCCCAATATATATTTGTATTGTTTGCTAAATTTTGGAATTCTCTCATACATATCTTTTAGCAAAAACAGTGCTGAATTATATATTCTAAGTTCAGAATTTTTTGCCATTTTGATAATTTTTTCTTCAACACCAAAACACTACCGTGTTTTGGAAAAAGGATTAAAGTTTAAAGTAGCGCCGAAATACTAGCGGACACAACGCACTGAG
>SKHG01000069.1 GCA_007117035.1 Candidatus Campbelliibacteriota bacterium | reverse complement strand
TTCGATTCCCTTGCGTTGATTGCTGAACCTCTAGATCACCGCTTTGATCAATAGATGTTGTACAGACTCTACCATTTACCGCCTTCGTCTCCGCATTCTCAGAACCATGCGTGCTCATTTGATTGATAGCGATGGTATAGCAATATGAATCCTCTCCCTCCGGCACTTCAATATCATAGCTGAACTTGAAAATATCCTCGCCGGTGAGCTCATCGTAAACGGGATCAAGTTCAGATGTATTGATGGTGATGGCAGTGGCACCACCAGCAAAGGTCGACTTGCTGCTGAAAACCTTGAAGGTGATATCTTGGCCAGGAATATACGGACGCATGATATAAGTAGAGACGCCAATCCGCGTGTCCGCATTGACCAGCAGGCTCTTCAGACTATCAATTTCCTGCGTAAACTCATCCACCTCCTGATGCCCGATGACCGCCCCCGTTGGGGTCCGCGCCAACAGCACCGGAGTACCACGCCGAGTCGGTTTCAGCCACAGCCGTTTGCCGTAGTTGGCCGGGTTGTAGTTGGGGTTGTTCAACACGTCCTCGGAGAGTTCGTCATCAGGAATAACAGCCACCTCCAGCAGGCTGGAATCATTGCTGTCCCACACCGGCAGCTCGGCGGCGGCCAGGGGATGGACGGCGACGCCCTTCTCCCGGCGGAAGCCGACCTCACAGGCGATGGGGCCATCGAAGTCGACCGCCAAGGCGGTGACGGTGAGGACGGCAACGGTTTCGGAGTAGTCATCGAACACGCCATCATTATTGAGATCAGCGATGGCCCGTACAGTGGTGATGGCTGGGTCATCAAAGGTGAGGGTGACAGGGCTGCCAGCAATGCCCTGGACGCTATAGGCGCCCGCATCGCCAGGGGCACCCACATCATAAACGACGGGCGTGCCGTCCGGTTCATCCACATCCAGCAGCAGAGTGTCACCGGCGCGCAGGGCGTAGGCGGTGGGATTCTCGGCTGTCGTCAGAATCAACGGCTCCCAGGTGACGGTCAACTCGAGACTGTCAATCTCACCGTTGGGGCCCTGAGCGCTGACCTGGACGGCGCTGGGGGCGCTGGGCTGCAGGGCGATGCCGTAGGGTTGGCCGTCTGCGGCCGGGCTGCCCCAGAACGCGGGGCCCAGACGCACAGCGGGCACGGCCTCGGCGCCGTCAACTGCGATCTCCACCGCCTGGGTCGCCGGGGCCGATTGACCCTCGATCCAGGCCGGGCTGGTGTGGCTGGTGACGCCCGTGGCGGTGACGCTGAGGGAGTGCCAGGCTGCGGCAGGGGCGCTGGGGGCGGATCGGGTGCCATTCCAGTCCACCGCTTGCACGGTGTAGACCGGGCCGGCGGTGGGATCAACGCCTTCGTCCACCCAGATGGTGTCGTGCAGCACCGTGGCCACCCGCTGGCCGTCGCGGACGATGTGGTAGCCGTACACGGCTACGTCGTCGGTACTGGGGGCCCAGGTCACCTGGACCCGGCTGGGGCTGAGGTAGGTCAGATGGACCGATTCGGGCACGGTGGGGGCTTCGGCATCCGTGGGCGGCAGGTAGTTGCCGGTGGGGATGTGGGTGTAAGCCGTTTCCTTGTTGGCATTATCAGCGCCAGGACTGGGTTTCCACAGGATGCGCACGCCGGAGCTACGGAAGCGCTGGCGATACTCAATGACGACGGGCACCGGCTCTCCTGCGGTGAGGGCTTGATCGACATACTCGTCATGCCAGGTCTTGTGATGGTACCAGGCATCGACGACCTGCTCGCCGTCGATCCAGACCCGTATCGACTCATTGAAGCGGAAGCGCAGATTGTGGACCGCCGTTGCATCGGCCACCAGATAGCCCTGCCAACGGGCGGTGAAGAGATCGCCATCGATGCCTGGCCAGGGGGACTTCCCGCCCCAGTAGAATTGGATGCGCGGATCCACCGCCAGGCGCTTGCGGGTATCAAAGCGTTCACCCCGGTACCAGGCGCCGAGCAGGCCGTGGGCCAGCCCATCGTCAGCCCCCACTGCCCCCTCGACCCGGGCCAGGCGCACTGCGGCCAGAGCCGGAGCGATGGCCCCGGGCGCGGCGGCAATGGTCAGCCGACCATCGGCAACACTGACGGTAGCGGTGATGGTGGCCATATCCGCACCCGGAGTGACATCGGGCTGATAGAGCCCTTCAATCAACAGATCATGGGCCCGGGCGGTGCCGGCCTCGCCAGCAGCGGTGACGGTGAGGTCATAGATGCCATTGGGCACCGCGATGTCCCATTGCCCACCGTTCATACTGACCGACCAGGCCGCGGCCGGGTCGCTGATGCCGGTCGCCACAAGAGCCGGCTCGCCCCCCTGCCAGCCATAGGAAAGTCCATTGCCACGATCACCAAAGGCGGCGCCGTGATCAGCCTGAGCCCCAGAGACTGGAGCGCTGCTGGCGTGAGTGAAGTCGATGTCCAGCTCCATAGGCAGCGGCTCAATCACCACGCTGCAGAGCTTATTGTTGTGAGCCCCGGCGGCCGAGCTGATGGTCAGCCGGCCATCGAGCACCAGGACCTCAACCGTGGCCTCGGCCCAGCGGGCAGCGCTGCTGGGCTGGTGGTCGATCACCAGGACACCCTCTGCGGCCAGTCGATAGGTGCTGTCGGTGTAACCGGGGTCTCCAGCCAGCACGGTGACCGCATAGCGGCCATTGGGCAGGGCGATCTCCCAAACCGCAGCGGGGGCCACGGATTTTTGCAGATGGATGAGGGTGTCGTGCTGCAGATCCGGGCTGCGCGAGGATTGGCGATAGCGGGCAGTGGAACTGACATCGCTGCTCCACCCGTAGCTGAGGCCATTGCCGCGGTCGGCAAAGGGGGCGCCGTAATCGTCATACCAATTGTCCTCGCCGGGGGCGCTGGCGGCGGCAAAGTTGATCTGAATGGGCTCTTCGCTGAGGGCCGTAACGGCGGTCAGCGCCCAGAGGGCGAGGATGGCGGAAATAACGAGGGATTTCATGGCTTATTCCTGGGCACGCCGTTTGCAGACATGGCTGAGGGTTGGCTGAGGGTTGGCTTTTGCTGTGAAAAAAGAGAGTTGAAAGACGGGGCCCGCGGCGCGGGCGCTGTTGGTTGATGCCGAGCTGGGGCTCGGCGCTCCCGGGGGCCGCGGCGCGGGCGTGATGATGCCGAGCTGGGGCTCGGCGTTCCCAGGGCCCGCGGCGCGGGCGCTGTTGGTTGATGCCGAGCTGGAGCCCGGCGCTC
>SKHG01000016.1 GCA_007117035.1 Candidatus Campbelliibacteriota bacterium | reverse complement strand
CTACCTGATCCAAAACATGGCTCACGTAACGCTGCTGGACTTCATCCAAGGTAGGCAGGAAGCCCTCTTGTTGCAAATCCGGGAAGGGGGCCTGAGCCCTGTCGTCTTTCGGCGCGGGGACTTGCCGCAGACGCTGCGGCAAATCGGTGACATGGATGTGATCGTCGCGGCAAAAGGTAAAGGCACGCTCCATGATATTGCGGAGCTCGCGCACATTGCCGGGGAAGGAGTAGCGGCGTAGGGCCGTCAGAACATCGGGGTGAATGTCAGGCAAAGGGCGATCTTGTTCGCGGGCGAGCAGACGCAGAAAGTGCAGCGCTATGAGTTCAATGTCCTCGCCGCGATCGCGCAGGGGAGGAACCTCAACCGTAAATGTTTCCAGGCGATAGTAGAGGTCTTCGCGAAAACGTCCGTTCGCCACTTCGTCTACCAGGTGCTTGTTGGTAGCGGCGATAATGCGGACGTTTACCACCTGTTCCTGATCTGCTCCCACCGCGCGAATACGACCTTCCTGCAGTACGCGCAGGAGCTTGACCTGCATAGGCAAGGGCATTTCGCCGATTTCATCCAGGAGCAGGGTACCGCCATGGGCAGTAACAAAAAGGCCCGGGCGGCGTTGCTCGGCGCCGCTAAAGGCCCCGGCTTGATGGCCAAAAAACTCGCTTTCTAAAAGACTTTCTGGAATACTGGCGCAATTGATGGCGACAAACGGACGATCACGGCGGCTGGAACAGTGGGCGATGCCCCGTGCCACCAGCTCTTTACCCACTCCACTCTCCCCCAACACCAATACGGGGCCGTCACTGCGTCCGATCAGTTGCATCTGTTGGATCATGCGCTGCATAGGCCTACTGGTTCCCACCAATCCCGGCAGGGCCTGATCATGCATCAGCTCATGCAGCTGATCCAGCTCATGTTCCAAGTGGCGAATACGCACGGCCCGATCGATGGCCAAGCGCAGGCGGTCGAGATCCAAGGGCTTGGTGAGAAAATCGATGGCGCCAGCCCGCACTGCTTCGACCGCTTGCGACACGGTGCCGAAGGCGGTAATCACAATCACTGCGGGCGCCGGCTCCATCTGTCGACTGGCATGCAGCAGTTGTATGCCATCGGCTCCGGGCAAGCGGATGTCGGTAATCAGCAGGTCCGGGTGATGCTCGCGCAAGGCTGCCTGCGCTTCCTCTGCACTGGCCACGGCTTGGCAGGGATAGCCAGCCTCGCTGCATTCGGTATGCAGGAGATCCCGCAGGCCCTCATCATCTTCGACGATGAGAATACGACTGCGATACTGCTGACTCATCATAACGCTCCCTGCTGGGGAATCTGTAAGAAAAAGGAACAGCCGCCATCGTCATGGTTGCGCAGGGCGATATGGCCGTGGTGCTCCTCGGCCACGCTGCGCACCACTGCCAAGCCCAGACCGGTTCCCTTGCCGACGGGTTTTGTCGTGAAGAAAGGATCGAAAATGCGATCCCGCAACTCCTCGGGCACGCCTTCACCGCAGTCGCGCACGGCAAAGGTGACCAGACCAGCATCACTATGCAGGCTCAGAGTGATGGTGCTGCCAGCGGCTGAGGCTTGTGAAGCGTTATCCAGGAGATTGACCAGGGCCTGCTCCACCCGCCCGGGATCGACGCTGAGGTCGGGACTGTCGTCATCGGCCTGGACGCACAGGTGCTGCTGACGCTGTTGAATCATATCACTGACCGCAGCAACGGCATTGTGCATCAGACGCTGGGCGTTGATGATGTGTCGGGTGCGCTGCTCGATGCGACCGACTTCCAACAGCTGGCGAAGGATACTCTCGGTGCGCTGGACTTCCTCGCGGATGCGGGTGAGAACGCGCAGCCGCTCGCTCCCCTGCTCGGGATCACGCGCAAGGCGCTGGGTGTGGCCGTCAATGGTACTGAGGGGGGTGCCCAACTCATGTGCCACGCCAGCTGCCAGGTGGCCGAGGGCAGCCAGTTTTTCGCTGCGCACCAAGCGTTCGCGCAGGGCGGCTTGCTGGTCACGCTGCTGGACAATCTGCGCTTCCGCCTGGGCCATGCTATCCAGCATATCGTTGAGAGCCGTGGCCAGAGCCGCTATTTCATCGGGGCCATCCCGAAGCGCGCGATGCTGGCTTTCGCCCTGACGCAGACGGGCCATGTCCTGTCCCAAACGACGCAGATGTCGACTGAGGGCGCTGTGATGCCCCCACAGGGCGAGAACAGCCAGACCCACGGCCCCGGCGATAGCTACGCCCAGTGACTGCAGGCGACGACTCTGTAACGTCCGATCCATTTCCCGCTGTCGACGGGTGATTTGCAGCAAGCCTACGGGTCGCCGGCCATCATCATACAGCGGCAGAAAGTAGGAGTAGACGCGTCTCCCGCCCAGGCGTTCGTAGGCACCGTGACGGCCTTCGTCGGCCACTTCTTCGAGATGCTGTACCACCCCTTGTGGGTCCACATCACCCGCGGTGGCGATCAGTTCACCGTCCTGGCCATACACCGTGATCCCATACACACGGCCAATATCCATGGCCGAAAGGAGGGTGCGGGTGACCTCTGGGAGATTGTGATTGATCAGGGCGCGGGCGATAGGGGCGCGAATCGCACGTCCCACCAACTCCACATCCTCCTGCAGACTGCGCTCCAGTTCCTGATCCAGGGTCTGCCCGGTAAACCAAGCGATCCCGGCAATCCACAGAGTGGCAGGCACGGCAACATACCACGCCAGGCGCGCACGCAGACTGCTCGGACGGGGAATGAATACCATCATGGGCGAACGGGCCTCCGATTGATCATACGTGGACTGGTTGATGGCATTCACCACTTACATTGCGTTGTCGACAGATCCTCACAAGGGTAATATATAAAAGACAGTCATAAAAAAACTGTAACTACTCAGGCGGCTGTCTTTCTTGGCAAAAGGGCGGTCCGAGAGCGCTGAGCCCCAGCTCGGATGGATTGAAAAGCGCGCGAAGCGCGTTGTCTTCCAGCCCTTTTGTTGCCCCCCGCCTGAGTAGTTACAAAAAACCAAGGAACACCCTTCTGCTCACCGCCGTGTCTATATATGCGCATCCGGCGTTACGGCCTGGTGACCGGACTGGACCGGTCTCAGCCCTTCCCAGACAGATCGTTCCGACGACGACTCGGCGGAACCGGATCATAGCCCTGCCCTCCCCAGGGATGACAACGCAGGATGCGCCAGATGCTCAGGGCCAGACCGCGCACGGTGCCGTGAGT
>SKHG01000024.1 GCA_007117035.1 Candidatus Campbelliibacteriota bacterium | reverse complement strand
GCATGTCGATCTCCAACCTCGAACGCGCGGGTTTCGAGATCCACGATGTCGAGGGCTGGCGCGAACATTATCGCCGCACGACTTATCTGTGGTGGGAGCGCCTCGCCGCGCGGCGGGAGGAAGCGGAAAAGCTGGTCGGGCCGGAGAAGGTGCGGATGTGGCTGCTCTATCTCGCCGGCTGCTCCCTCGCCTTCGCCCGTGGCGGCGCCTATATCAACCAGACCCTGACCTCGAAGCGCATCAAGGGCGATCGCGGCAATGCGGATCTGCCGGTGCCCTTGTCGCGGGCCGATCTGTATAGCGGTGACATGACGGGCTCCGATCGGTCTTCGCCGGTCGAAGCGCAGCCGGCCGCCTCCCGTTCGCCCTAGGCTTTGCCTTATTCCGCTGCTATCAGGCATGCTGTCATGCGGCTCGCATGGCGCTGATCATGCGCATCTTTGAACCGGGAACGGGGAGGGTGTCCGAATGAGTGAAAAGCCCCTCGTCGCGCTCACCGGCGCCACGGGTTTCGTCGGGCGCCACCTGATGGCGGATCTCACTGCGCGGGGATATCGCCTGCGGGTTCTGTTGCGTCGTCCCGTGCCGGAATTCACCACAGGCGAGCAGGTGCTGATCGGGGATCTGGCGAGCCCGATCAACCTCAACGAAGCCATGCGCGGGGTCGATTACGTGATCCATTCCGCCGGCATCGCGCATGCCATGTCGGGGCGGCCGGAGGATGATTACCGGACGATCAACCGCGATGCCACGCGGGCGCTGGCGCAGGCGGCGCGGCATGCGGGTGTGAAGCGCTTCATCTTCCTTTCCTCGGTGCGCGCGCAGAGCGGGCCGGTCTCGCATGTCCCCGTCACCGATGATGATGCCCCGCATCCCACCGATCCCTATGGACGCTCCAAGCTGGAAGCGGAGGAGGCGCTGGCCGAGACCGGTATTCCGTTTGCCGCCTTGCGTCCGGCGCTCGTCTACGGGCCGCAGGTGAAGGGCAATCTCGCCGCGCTCTTCGCGCTTGCGCGCAAATCCTGGCCGCTGCCCTTCGCCGCGTTCCGCGCGCAGCGCTCGCTGGTGGCGCTGGAGACGCTCGCGAGCGCGGTGGCGCATGTGATGACCCTGGAGACGCCGCCCAACCGCGCCTTTCTCGTCTCCGATCCCGATCCCGTGACACTGGCCCAGATCATCACGGCCTATCGCACGGGGCTCGGGCGCCGGCCCGGCCTCGTTCCCGTCCCGCCTTCGCTGCTCAATGCCGGACTCGCCCTGGCCGGGAAGGCGGAGATGGCCGAGCGCCTGTCCGGAGCACTTGTCGTCCACCCGCAGGCCCTCGCCGCCACCGGCTGGCGGGCGCCGGTAACGACGCTTCAGGGCCTCGAAGCACTCGGGCGCCGCTATGGTGCCTCGCACGATGGCGCAGCCCAGTCAGAACGATCGGAGATGAATGCATGAACGCGCCCGCCCGATCCCGCACCGCCATCGTCACGGGCGTAGCGGGCTTCATCGGTTTCCACCTCGCCCGCCGCCTGCTCGCCGATGGCTGGGTGGTGATCGGGATCGACGGGATGACGGATTACTACGATGTGCGTCTCAAGCAGGCGCGGCTGGCGCAGCTGCGCGGTGCGGGCGGGGAGGGCGCGAACGCCTTTCGTTTCCACGAAGTCATGCTGGAGGATGCGCCGCGCATTCTCGATATCTTCAGCGAGACGCGCCCCGATGCCGTGATCCATCTCGCGGCCCAGGCCGGGGTGCGCTATTCGCTGGAGAACCCGCGCGCCTATATCGATTCGAATCTGACCGGCACCTTCAACGTGATGGAGGGGGTGCGCGAGACGCAGCCGGCGCATTTCCTCGCCGCCTCGACCAGCTCCGTCTATGGCGCGAACACGCTGATGCCCTTTGCCGAGACGCATCAGACCGATCACCCGATCACGCTCTATGCGGCCACCAAGAAGGCCAACGAGACGATGCTGCATGCCTATGCGCATCTGTGGAACCTGCCGGTGACGACGTTTCGCTTCTTCACGGTCTACGGCCCCTGGGGGCGGCCCGACATGGCCTTGTTCAAATTCGTCAAGGCGATCCTCGAAGGTGCCCCGATCGACGTCTATGGCGAGGGTCGGATGAAGCGTGATTTCACCTATATCGATGATCTGGTCGAGTCGATCGTGCGGCTGATCGATGCGCCGCCGGTGCCGGGAAGCCCCGCCGAGGGCGTGGCGGATTCGCTCTCGCCCGCCGCTGCGTATCGTGTCGTCAATATCGGTGGCGGCCAGCCGGTGGGCCTGCTGCCCTTCATCGAGACCATCGAGAAGGAACTCGGCAAACCCGCCATCCGCAACATGCTGCCGATGCAGAAGGGCGACGTGCGCGAAACCGTCGCCTCCGCCGAACTCCTCGAAGCCCTCACAGGCTACCGCCCCGCCACCTCCGTGGAAGAGGGCGTCAGGGCATTCGTCGCCTGGTATCGCGATTACTACGCGGTCGGGTGAAGGCGCGCGCCGGCGCTGCGCTTCCCGGTGATGCCGGGTGGGCTCGTCGAGGAACCACATGCCTGGTCGCCCCGAAGGCGCGTATCCTGATGCGTACCCGAAGCCGATGAAGAACATCTATGAATTCGGCGGCTTGTGCTTATGTGTTGTGATATTGGAGCGCGTTTCGAACTGACGGAGTCAGGCCGACGCTCCAAGTCATTCTTTGGCGCGCCATTTTTTCTGTCAGCCGGTATCCAGCTGACGGAATGATGCTTTAGCTGGCAAATTTTTTCCTTGAGAAAGTAATAAAGAGTTCGATTTCAAATCGCTTCATGAAAGTGTCATGGCTTTTGTCTATGCGATGCAAGGCAAGAATGCGTTTACCAATTCGAAATCAGGCCCTCTGGTCGCCAATACGGTCTCCCGGAAAGCCATTTGGAGCGCTTCTTTGCTGTCGCACCCAATGACAGGAGGTCAACCTTGTCGCTTCTCACCCAAACGCTTGCCCGAGGCGCATCCGCCTTCGCCTTTCTCACCCTCGCCGCCTTCGCGACCCCGGCCCAGGCCCAGGCCCAGGATTGTCCGCGCGGCACGCTTGATGAGCGCTTCTGCGACGCAGACGGTGATCTCCTGGCCGATCCGCCGGAGGATTCTTCCCGTTGGGTCGATCCCGCGACGCTGATCTTCACCTATACCCCGGTCGAGGACCCCTCGGTCTATGCGGAGATCTGGGAAGATTTCATCGCGCATCTCTCGGACGCGACGGGTCGCAACGTCATTTAT
>SKHG01000038.1 GCA_007117035.1 Candidatus Campbelliibacteriota bacterium | reverse complement strand
TAGCTTTCTAAAGGGTTGGATGTCACCATCATTAACATATTTGTCAGTCGCCTTTTCTAACGCTTCCATATCATCCCAAATAGATACCGGTGTCCTACCAAATCCTCCCTCTCCTACCAAAGCTTTCTCGGTTCTTTCCATGCCCAATGCCTTAGTAGCTATACTGATAGCTTTGTCTGTCGCTGTCCCCACAACGGGTGTGAAAGAACCAGCTGTCGTTACTCTTCTACCTGTTATTTGAGACTGCATCCAATCCATTGCTGCAACTGAACCCATAAAACCAACGAACTGTTTTAACCTTTCAGCTTTACTGTGGATAGGAAGTCCTCCTGGTGCACCTGCTAGAGTCTTACTAAAACGATAAGCCTCAAAAGACCAAGTTTGGAATGGAGCAAGGAGTCTTACTATTGTATTCCTCATCATCTCTGGTCTGGCTGACCTTAAGTACTCTGACTGGGTAGCTCCTATCATTAAATCTGCGTAGATATCTAAAGCATCACCTTTTAGCCCCTTTGATTTACCATAGTTCCTAGCGGTGTTAGCAGCCAACCTAGAAAGACCAGACTCCATACTGTCAGCGAAAATACCCACTGTTCTATTCCAAGTTTCTCTAACTGAACCAATACCTCTCGGCATACCCGTCGCCCCGATATCACCAAGACCAGCCACAGACATTGGAACATCAGTTTTCAGTCTAAAGGTGGATAGGGTATCGTGCCACTTTCTTGAACTCTTTGAGAACATTTGTGCCAATCCTTTTCCAAAAGCTCTTGCTTGTGGATTTCTACCTATTATCATAGCTGTTGATAAGGGTTGAACAGTTGCTGTCCAAAGAGGGTTGAACGCTAAAGCGGCAGTTGACCTTGCCCCGATAATTACTTCCGCAAGGTTAGTGGTAAAGGATTTCACTATTTCAGGGCTAACAGTTTCGTTAACAAAATCATCAATAAACTTTGAACCCCTTGCGATACCGTGTTGCTCTCTTAATACACGAGAAACCTGCTTCATTTGCTCTAACGGAGCTTCTAGGTACATCTTCCTACCCACATTACTTGTGTAAGTAGCAAGGATTTTCCCTAAATCTGTTTCCTGAATTCCAGGTAGTTCCCCACCTATTCTTTGTTTTGTAAAACCACTAGCCATTTCATCAGCACCACCAACAACAGGTTTTGTGGGTATCATCTTCTTTGTTAAATAGTTTTCAATATAACCAATCTCACTCATCCCTGCTTTTTTAGCGTAAGCGTTGTAATCATTCCTAATAGCGTCAGTAAACTCTGTGAGTTTTTTGTTCACAGTTTGTAATTTAGGGGAGAGAGGTTCTTTGGAAAGACCAAGTCTAAAGTTAGCAATGGCTTGCTGGTCTTTCTTTCTAACACCTTTAAAAATACCCCTTATCTGTTTCATATAGCCATCTGCCCAGCGTATCATCTGTGCTTCACTCTCTTTGAAATTATAAAAGGATTTAACCCCAGCACCCCAATCACCCCTCTGAGCAACTTGGTTTATGTCAAAGTTGTCTATAGCAAAGAACGCATCTCTGGCATTAAAAGACTTACCTCCATATAAACCACCAATATCTCTAAAGTTTGTGTTTATAAAATCTCCCGATGTTATTGTCCTTGTTTTAACCCCATCAGGCATTGTTACTTTAAAAAGCTCAGTCTTAGGATTGGTCATCATCTGTCTCATTGAGGGGATACGGGGATTAGGGTAATCAACCTTTGAAAGAAGTTGAGAGTTCTCCCAGATAGCTCTTAACTGTTTTTTACTAAAACTGTCAGCTTTGGCAGAACCTTTAATAAACTCATCTGCTGTTTTAAATCTCTTTGCTTCCCCTATAAAGTCAATTTGGTTGAGGGTTTTACCTCCATATTGAACGACCTTAGGTGCTTTAGAGAGAATTTGCCCAATAGGTAAAATAGCTAGAGCATCTAAAGTATCCCAAATATTCTTTGCTGTTGATATTCTCCAAGAAGCCCTTTCTGCTAGGTGTCCATCTTCTCTGTCTTTCCACTCCTCTCTAACATTTTGAAACTCCTCGTGGAAAACTGACCCGGGCATTGCTGTCTTCCCGTATACCTGAGCTACCGCATACCTTTCTGCGTCTTCGGGTTCAAAGCCAGCTTTTAAGAAACTTCTTTCTGCTGTATTTATCTGTTCATCTTTTGTTTTACCCCAAGAAGGTATATACCCCCCAGCAGTAAAAGAGCTTCCCAAGCTCGGTGTTAGTCCAGTTTGAGTTTGGATGTGTTCTTGGACAGTCCTCTCCTTAGGAGAACCAAGAAAGCCCTCTCTTATTGTTTGTACCCCTCTCTCAATAGGGGCTGGCATCCTTTGCAAGAAGCGATTAAACAAAGAAGGTTCTGAAGCCCTTAGTTCTGTTTCTCTATTTAATAACGACATATTTACTTCCAGAATTTAAACTTGTCCAAAAGACCTTTCCACCAATTCTGCCCTTCTGTTGTCGGTGTTTCAAGTGCGGAAAATTGGGTGAAATCCATTCCAAGTGGGTCAGAGCTACCACCGCCACCCAAAACTTCACCAACTCTAGCTATCTGCTCTGCTGTGAGCCCTAATGACTCATCAGCTAAAACGTATTCCAAAGGTATATCAGGGTAATTGTTTATCATTTGCTCTAACCTTGAAACAGACTGCAGTGGTACACCAGAGGCGAGAATTCTATCTCTTTTAGCACCAGTAAAGGAGAACTCTATACCACTTGTGGAAGAACCACCTCCAGGCATAAGACCATATGCTTCCGCTTCTGTTGTACCGAAAGGAACACCTAAATCTTTAGCTTCCCAATAAGTTAATGTTCTTGAAGTTGCGGGTTGAGAACCAATGAAAGACTGAGCTTTCTGAACTGCTTGTTCAACTGTGTCGTTGATAGTTATCCCAGCACCGGGTGCTTGTAACATTAGTTCCATTACTTGTGATTTCTCTTGTCTTTCCATATTAAGTCTATTCTCCCAGTAGCGTTGGCTTTCTTGTAGTTGGTTTTGGATATCCCTATCAAGCTCAGCTATTTCCTGTGCGTTTACATCACGGAAGATTTGGATACGCTTGAGCTCCAGTTCTGTATCAAAAGTAGCTGCGTTTACAATATCGCTAATCAACCCACGAGCTTGCTGTACCATACCTGATATTGCTTGTAGATGTGCGGTTTCAGCACCCATACGAGCGGAAACAACAGCTTGCCGTCTATCAAACTGTTCTGCGATACGAGCTTGTTCACCACGAATAAAACC